>DATBAA010000055.1:0-2007 GCA_036271755.1 Myxococcales bacterium
TCACGTGCACACCTCGTCCATCGACTCACTGCCCAATGCTTTGATTGAAGGCATGTCGCTCGGAAAGCCGGCTGTCGTGTCCGCGGTGGGCGCCATGCCCGAGCACGTCGAGGACGGCCGCAGCGGAATGCTGGTGCCGCCGGATGATCCAGCGGCCGCCGCGGCTGCTCTGCTGCGCTTGCTGGAGGATCGCGCGTTTGCCGCGCGGCTCGGGGCCGCGGCTCAGCAAAGATACTTGCAGCGGTTCACTCCCGAAATCACGGCGCGCGCCATCGAAGGGCACTTCGAGAGCATGATCGAGGCGCACAAGAGCCGGCGCGTGGCTGCGCAGTGAAGGCTTCGATTGCAGTGACGGGAGCCGGCGGGTTCCTGGGCCACGCGGTCGTCGAGGCGCTGGGTCCTTCCGCGGTGCGGGCCATCGCTGGTCCGGGCGATGCGCGCCTTCCCGCTGCCGCTTCCGTCGCTCGCGTCGAGATTCGCGATCGCGCGGCGCTGCAGGAGGCGCTGGCCGGCGCCGAGACGGTGGTGCATCTCGCCGGGCCTGCTTCCGTGGCTGCCTCGTTTCTCGATCCGCTGCTCTATCTGCAAGTCCACGCGGAGGGCACGGCGGCGCTGCTGGAAGCTTGCCGCGGTGCGGGCGTCACCCGCGTGGTGCACGTCTCTTCGGCGGAAGTGTACGGCCGGCCGCGGCGGAATCCGGTGGATGAAGATCATCCTTTGAGCGCGCGCTCGCCGTATGCCGCGGCCAAGATCGCCGCGGAGAAGCTCATCGAAGCCGCGACGCACGCGCACGGCTTGCGCGCAGTCGTGCTGCGGCCATTCTCCATCTATGGGCCGGGAGCTTCGCCAGACTCGCTGATTCCGCGGATCATCGGGCAAGTGCTCGAGCGCAAGCAGGAGATCGTGCTGCGCGATCTGCGGCCGGTGCGCGACTACTGCTTCGTCGGCGATCTGGCGGCGGCCGTGGCAGCGGCCTGCGCGTGCGACCTGGACGGCTTCGCGGTCTTCAACGTGGGTACGTCCAGCGGTTCGAGCGTCGCGCAGATCGCGCAGATGATTCTCGAGGCCGGCGGCAGCAGCGCGCGCGTCGTGGAGAGCCGCGACAAGGACCGGCCGGGCGCGAGCGAGATCCTGGAGTTGGTGGCGGACAACCGGCGCGCGCTCTCGGACTTGCATTGGAAGCCGGCGGTGCCACTGCACGAAGGTCTGCGCCGCACGTTGGAAGGCTTGCGCAAATGAGGGCGCTCATCACCGGCGCGCAAGGCCTGGTCGGCCGCTATCTCACGGCGCGCATCCTCGCGACGTTCAGCGACGCGCACGTGCTGGGCCTGGGCCGCTCTTCCAGCCTGCCCGGCTTCTTCACCCACTCCATCACCGTCCACGGCAAGCACCAGCGCGCGCCGGTGCCGCCCGAGCTTGCGATCAGCGGCCACTATCGCTACCAGCAGCTGTCGCTCTTGATGACCGACCGGCTGCGCGAGGTCATCGAGCGCTTCGAACCCGACGTGGTCTTTCACCTCGCCTCCGCGCTGCACACGGCCACCGAGCACGAGCTCTTCGAAGCCAACATCGGGGCCACGGCGTCGCTGATGAATGCGCTGGCAAAGACGAAGGCGCTGATCGTGCTGGGCTCCAGCGCCAGCGTCTACGGACACTCGGCGGCGATGCCGCTGTCCGAATCGCAGCCGTGTAATCCCATCGATCTCTACGGCATCACCAAGCTCGCGGCCGAGCAGATCGTCCGCGTGAAGGCCGCGCAATCCGGGCTGCGGTTCGTTGCCGCGCGGATCTTCAACGTGGTCGGGCCGGGGCAGTCCGAGAGCCACGTCTGCGCCCGGTTCGCGGCGCAGCTGGCCGCCGGAGCGGCGACGCTCACCGTCGGGCCGCTGTCCACCACGCGGGACTTCATCGATACCCGGGACGTCGCGGCGGCGCTGCGGCTGCTCGCCAGCCGGGGCGAGTCGGGCGGCGTCTACAACGTGGCGAGCGGCGAGGAGACGCCCATTC
>DATBAA010000056.1:0-1703 GCA_036271755.1 Myxococcales bacterium
CGCTGGGCAAGGCCGTGGGAGTTGGCGCGTCGGCGCTCTACCGGCACTTCAAGAACAAGGATGCCATCTTGGAGACCATCGTCGAGGCAGCGGAGCGGGAGTTGGCCCATCGCCTGCAACCGTCGCCGCGGCTCAAGCCGCCGAAGGATCGCGCCGGCTTCATGACCTGGAAAGCGATGCTCTTTTCCAACGAGCAGCCGCATCTCTTCCAGCTGTTGACCCGGCGCAAAGTGTCGTCGCGGCCGGAGGAGAGCGGGCCTCGCGCCGTCCGGATGCGCTACGAGCTGAGCAAAGCCATGGATGAACGGCAGCTCAAGAAAGATGACGTGCCCAAAGTGACCGCCGCCGTCTGGGCGCTCATCTGCGGGCTCGTCGCGGTCAAGGAGCGGGGCGAGCTTCCGGAGCAGGAGCAGCCGCGAAAAGAAGCGTGGATGGACATGACACAGCGAATGCTGGGCGGGCTCCGCGCAGCCTGAAGCTCACTTGAGGCGCTTCAAGACCGCCTGCGTGAACATGCGCGTCGTCGCCGAGCCGCCCAGGTCGGGCGTGACCGCTTCTTTGGAAGCGATGGCCTCGCGCACCGCCGTCACCAGCCGGTCCGCGGCCGTCCGCTCGCCGATGTGCTCGAGCAGCATGACGCCCGCCAGCATCACGGCCGTCGGGTTGGCCATGCCCTTGCCGGCGATGTCCGGCGCCGTGCCGTGCACCGCCTCGAAGATGCCCGCGTTCTTGCCGACGTTGGCGCCCGCCGTCAGGCCGAGGCCGCCGATGAGGCCCGAAGTCAGATCGCTCAAGATGTCGCCGAACAGATTCGTCGTGACGATGACGTCGAACTGCAGCGGGTTCTTCACCAGCTGCATGGCGCAGTTGTCGACGATCATCTCCTTGAATTCGATCTCGGGATGCTTCAAGGCGATCGCGCGCCCCGTCTCCAAGAAGAGCCCGCTGGTGGCCTTCAAGATGTTGGCCTTGTGCACCAGCGTGATCTTCCGGCGCCGGTTCTCCTTGGCGTACTCGAAGGCATACTCGACGATGCGCTCGGACCCTTTGCGGGTGACGATGGAGATGCTCTCCGCGGCGCTGTGCTCCTCGTCGACGTAGTGCTCGACGCCCGAATAGAGCCCTTCGGTGTTCTCGCGGATGGTGATCAGGTCCACGCCCGTGTAGCGCGTCTCGACCCCGGCGAAGCTGCGCGCCGGGCGGACGTTGGCGTAGAGCCCGAACTCCTTGCGCAGCGCCACGTTGACGCTGCGGAAGCCCTCGCCGATGGGCGTGGCCAGCGGCCCTTTCAGCGCCAGTTTGTTCCGCCGGATCGACTCGAGCGTCATCGCCGGAATGGGCGTGCCATGCGTCGGCACCGCGCCCGCGCCGGCGGCTACCCGCTCCCAGGACAGCTTGGCTCCCGCCGCCTCGATGGCCTCGACCGCCGCGTTCACCACTTCCGGCCCGATTCCATCGCCGGGAATCAGCGTGACTTGAGTCGACATGAGGGCGCGATCTAACCGAAAAAGGCCGCGATCGCGAGCAGGATCATCTCGAGCAGCAGCACCGACGCCGAGATGCCGTGGAGCATGCCGAACCGCCCGCCGCTCGCCTGGCCAGCCTCGCGGAGGGCGTGGATCTGCGGCGTGGTCCAGAAAGCCGAGAGGGCAGCGCAGAGCCCGGCCACGAGCGGCAGGAGCGCCGTCCGCCGCCGGCCGCTG
>DATBAA010000057.1:0-4920 GCA_036271755.1 Myxococcales bacterium
CTGCGCGACGATCTTCGCGGCCTGCGCGTCGGCCCCATCGCTGCCTTCGGTGCGGACGGAGAAGGTGTGAAAGGGCGCTCCGCGGTGCTTCATGCAGAGCGCGACGACGGTGCTGGAGTCCAAGCCGCCGGAGAGAAACGCCCCCAGCGGCACGTCGGAGACGAGGCGCGCGCGCACCGAGTCATCCAGCATCGCGGCCACGCGCTCCTGCCACGCAGCGTCGCTGCGCTGGACCGCGACGGGCTCGGGAGGCCGCCAGTAGCAGCGCAGCCCGGCGCTTCCCTCGCGCCAGGTGAGCGAGTGTCCCGGCGCGAGCGGCTTCAGGTCCTTGAACGCCGTCCGCCCCGGCGGCACGTACCCGAGCGCGAGATACTGCTGCAGCGCGATCCGGTCCGGCTGCGCGGTCTTCAGCGACTTGAGCTCGGAGGCAAAGGCGAGGCGGCCGGCCGTCTCCGTATAGAAGAGCGGCTTCTTGCCGAAGCGGTCGCGCGCGAGGAAGAGCGTTTCGGTGCGCGCGTCCCAGATGGCGAAGGCGAACATGCCGCGCAGGTGCTCCGGAGCCGCCTCGCCCCAGTGCTCCCAGGCGGCCAGGATCACCTCGGTGTCCGAGTTGGTGCGAAAGACGTAGCTGCCCTGCAGCTCCTTGCGCAGCTCGCGGAAGTTGTAGATCTCGCCGTTGAAGGTCAGCGCCGCGCCGCCCGGCGAGAACATGGGCTGCGAGCCGCCCGGCAGATCGATGACCGAGAGCCGCCGCTGGGCCAGCGCGCAGCGGGGAAATTCGGCGAGGCCAGTGCCGTCGGGGCCGCGGTGGGCCAGCTTCGCGTTCATCTCCGCGGCGAGCTGCCCCAGCCTCGGGTCTGCTTCCCGCGAAGCCACGCCGGCGATGCCGCACATCCTCAGCCGCCTCCGAGAAGATGTTCGTAGAGCTGCAAGTAGCGCCCGGCCTGCGCCGCGTAGCTGAAGCTCTCGAGGACGCGCGCGCGGCCGGCCGCACCGTGCGTCGCGGCCAGCGCGGGCTCTCGCAGATATCGCGCGACAGCCGCCGCCAGCTCGGGTGGAGAGTGCGGCGGCACCAGCGTTCCAGTGACCTGATCCAGCACCGCCTCCGAGGTGCCCGCGACCCGCGTGGCCGCCACCGGCAGACCAGACGCCATCGCCTCCAGCACGGCGTTCGGCATGCCCTCTTCATACGACGCATTGGCGAAGACGCGCGAGCGGTGGAGCAGGTTCTCGATGTCCTTGCGCTCGCCCATCAGCCGCACGCGCGCCCGCAGCCCCAGCTCGTCCAGCTTCTGCTCCAAGAGCGGCCGCATCGGGCCTTCGCCGACGATGGCCAGCGTCGCGCCGGGCAGCAGCGAGAAGGCCTCGATCAGGTCGGGCAGACCCTTGCGCGCGTCCAGCCGCTGCACGGCGATGGCGTCGAACTCCTTCACCTCGTTGGCCGGCGCGTACCGCTGGGCATCGACGGCGCCCGCGACCATCTGCAGCCGCTCCTCCGGCACCCGATCGCGCCGCAGCATCATCTCGCGGACGGCCGCGGAGTTGGCGGTGGTGAGGTTGCCCAGCGGCTCGCTCAACCGGTTCAAGAGGGTAGCCCAGCGCGGCCGCGTCTCCTCGACGCCGCGCTCTTCCGCCAGCACCGGCAAGGCCGAAAGCCGCCCGCAGATGCGCGCCCAGAAGTTGGCGTTGAAGAGCCGCGAGTGGATCAGCCGCGGCCGCACCTCGTGGATGAGCGGCAAGAGCCGCATTCCGCCGCGCACGTCGGCGCCGCCGAGCGAGAGCCGCAGCGACCGCACCGGAATGCCCACCGCTTCGAACTGCGGCAGCAGCGTCCCGCCGTGGCCCAGGGAGCAGAGCACCGGCTCGATGCCGTCCAGCCGCTTGAACAGCTCGAGCAGCGACCGCTCCGCGCCGCCGACGTCCAGCGTGGGCAGGATGTAGAGGACGCGCATCACAGGCTCTCGTACAGCCGTTCGTACGCGTCGACCATCGCGCTCGCGGAGTAGTGCGCCAGGACCCTGGCGCGGGCAGCCTCGCCAAGCTTCGCGGCGGCCGCCGGGTCGTCGAGCAGCCGCTGCAGCTCGCGGGCAAAGGCCTTGGCGTCTCCGGGTGGCACCAGCGAGCCCGCGCCGCCGTCGAGCAGCGCGCGGTTGCCGCCCACGTCGGTGGCCACGCAGGCGCAGCCGTGGGCCATGGCTTCCAGCAGCGCCATCGACATGCCCTCGCTCTTCGAGGGCAGCGCGAAGACCCGCGCCCGCGAGAGCCAGGAGGGCACGTCCTTGGAGAAGCCGTGCAGCCGCAGCGGCTCGCCCAGCTTGACCGGGCCGTCGCCCACCACGTCGATGACCGCGTCGCGCAGCAGGCCGGCCGCGCGCTGGAGCAGCTCGAGATCCTTCTCCGCGTCGAGCCGGCCCACGAAGACCGCCAGCCGCTCCTTGGCGAACGGCCCGGGCGGAACCTCGACGCCGTTGGCGATGACGGCCCGCGGCTCCAGCCCCTGCGCGCGCATCTCGGCGGCCATCTCCTCCGTGAGCGCGACGCAGGCCGCCGACCGCAGCGCGCGCAGCCCCAGCCGGCCGAAGGGAAGCTTGCGCATCACGTTCATGGCGCCCGAGACGCCGCTGCCGTGGTTGGTGACCACCAGCTTCTTGCCCAGCATCCGCGCGGTCAGCGCCAGCGTCGCCGCCGGCGGCAGCGCCTGCTGCATGTGGATGATCTGCGCGAAGCGCGCCTGGCCCACCACCGCCGCGTTCAGCTGCGCCGCGAAGAGCGCCATGCTGGCCTGCCCTTTGGTAGAGACCGGCAGCCTTCGGATCAGCACGTCGTCGAGGATCTGCCGGTTGGGCTTGCCGGTGGTGATCACCCGCACTTCGTGCCCGCGGGCTTGGAGCATGGACGCGAGCAAGTGCGACTGCTTCTCCACGCCGCCGACCGACGGCAGGTAGTGATAGCTGCAGAACAAGATCCGCAAGATTACTGACCCGCCCCGTCCGTCATCTTTTCAATCGTACGCGGCGGCACGCACCTTGCTCAAGAAAGGAGCCAGAAGAACGGGGAGCTCATCATGGGACTGCGAACGATGTGGCGGAACGTCCGGTCCCTCGGGGAGAGGCAGCACAACGTGCTCTCCATCTCCGACCTGCACCTGGGCTGCGACCTGCGCAAGGCGACCAAGACCGACCAGCCGCGGCCAAACGACGGCCAGCTGGCGCAGTTTCTCGACTGGCACGCGACGCATCGAGAGGGCGGCAAGCCCTGGCGATTGCTGCTCAATGGCGACATCGTCGACTTCGTGGCCATCACCGCCGTGCCCAAGCCGGACGAGGTGGTGCCCTTCCAGGTCAGCGCCGAAGAGCTCCAGATCGGCCTGTCGCAGTCGGAGCTGAAGTGCGTGTGGAAGCTCGACCGCACGGCCGATCGTCACCCGACGGTGTTTGACGCGCTCGCCCGCTTTGTCCAAAGGGGAAATTCGCTTCACATCATTCGCGGCAATCACGACTCCGAGTGGCGCTGGCCGGGCGTTCAGGAACGCCTGCGGCAAATCCTCGCGGAGCGGACCGGTCCGGGCGCGCGCAAGAAGCTGGAGCAGCGCATCGTCTTCCACGACTGGTTCTACCTGGAGCCGGGCTACCTCTACGCCGAGCACGGCCACGCCCACGACCGCTACTCGGTGCACAGCGACTTCTTCGAGGAGCAGGTCGAGCAGGTGGAGCTACCGCTCTCGTCCAAGGTGCTGCGCTACTTCGTCAACCGCTACACCGAGCAGGTGGACCTGCCCGACGACGTCGATGCCTGGGGCGTGAAGGAGTACCTGGACTGGGTGCTCAAGGCGGGCAATCCGCTGCGCATCGCGGCCGACTACTTCGTGATGGTCTTCCGCGTGACGTACCCGGTGCTGCGGCAGTCGCTGAGGATCTCGCGCGCGTTTGCCCGCGCCGCCGACAAGGCCATCTCCAGCAAGGATCCCCAGGTTCGCGAGGCGCTGGCGCGCTTTCAAGGGACCGAGAAGCAGGTGCAGCAGCTCACCTCCATTGCATCGCGGCCGGCCGAGCAGAGCCTCTTCGATTCGATGCAGCTCTTCTACCTGGACCGCGCCATCCTGGCGGTGCTGTGCCTCGCCATGGCCTGGTCGACTTCGCTGCTGATGGACGGCTTCTGGGCCAAGGCGGCCTCGCTCACCGGCGTCGGCATCGTCTTCGCCGCGCTGAACGCCTTGCTGGGCGCGCAGCGCAAGACCGACGCGCACCCGCTCTTGCTGCAGGCCGCGCGCCGCGTGGCCCAGGTGTTCGACGTGAAGTTCGTGGTCATGGGCCACAGCCACCGCGCGGTGGACGCGCAGGTCAGCCACTCGACGCGCTACCTGAACTCCGGCTCCTGGACTGGGCGCCCGGCCGACGGCTTTCCGCACGTCGCGGTGGTCGGCGCCTCGGCGGAGCTGCGCCGCTGGAAGGGCCCGCCCCAGGCCGCCGCGCGGCCCGTTGCCGCGCGCGAGCCGGTGACCGCTTCCGCGTTGGCCGTCCCGGCATAGAATAGGGCATGGCCGACGAGACCGAGGCAAAGCCCAAGCTGCTGGCGGTAGCGGATTCGCTGCGCGAGGTGCATCGCGCGCTGGTGGGCGCCGCGCGCGCCGAGT
Source organism: Myxococcales bacterium (assembly GCA_036271755.1). Classification (GTDB taxonomy): domain Bacteria; phylum Myxococcota; class Myxococcia; order Myxococcales; family 40CM-4-68-19; genus 40CM-4-68-19. Next base: position 4,634 of record DATBAA010000057.1, read on the forward strand.
ACGAGAAGGAGTCGGGGCCGGCAGGCGGGCCCGGACAGATGCTCAAGCTCCTGACCGAGCATCCGTCGTTCGCGTGGCTGCACACCATGAGCGAGCTGATCGTCGATCTGGATTCGCTGCTGGCGCAGGAGCTGATTCCGGCGGGGACGGTGTCGGCGGTGCGCAAGGAGATCGACCACCTGACGCAGGCCAGCGACTCGCCGTTCTGGGCGAAGTACGGGCCATTGCTGCAGAGCGAGCCGCCGGTGGTGATGGCGCACGGGCACCTGCGGCGGGCGTTGAACGCG
>DATBAA010000058.1:0-3153 GCA_036271755.1 Myxococcales bacterium
GTCGGGCGTGGGCCGCACGCTGTACGAAGAAGCGACCGTTCGATCCTTCGCGTTCTGGTTGTAGTCGATGAAGACGCCGTGGCGTTCTTCCTTCCACCACTTGCTGGTGGCCAGCTGCGGCGCGCGCCGCTCGACGTCCCGCGCCAGGGCCAGCGCGGCGCTGCGCACTTGCCCGAACGTCCAGCGCGGCTCGATGCGGACGTTCATGTGGATGCCGCGCGAGCCGCTGGTCTTGGGAAAGCCGTCGAGTCCGTGATCGCGCAGGACATCTCGCGCCAGCAACGCCACCTTCCGCACGTCATCGAAGGGCACCTCCGGCTGCGGATCGAGATCGATGCGCAGCTCGTCCGGGTGATCGACGTCCTCCGCGCGCACCGGATGCGGGTGCAAATCGAGGCAGCCCAGGTTGACGATCCAGAGCAGCTGCGCGGCGTCGCGCACGACGATCTCCTCCGCCGTGCGGCCGGACGGAAACGCCAGCGTGGCCGTCTCGATCCAAGCCGGCCGCGGGGTCGGCGCGCGCTTCTGGAAGAAGAACTCGCCGGCCGCGCCGTGGACATAGCGCTTGAGCGCCATGGGCCGCCCGCCCGCGCCCCGCAAGGCCCCGGGAGCGATCGCCAGGTAGTAGCGGGCGAGGTCGAGCTTGGTGTAGCCGCGCTCGGGAAAGAAGATCTTCTCCGGGTTGGAGAGCGCGACCTCGCGGCCTTCGATGGTGAAGATCTCTTTCGCGCTGGGCACGGCACGGAGAATAGCGCAACGATAGGTTCAGGCTATCGGGATCAGCGGATCAAACGATTGGCTGCCGTCCGCGCCGGGCGCTATCAACCCTGGCGCCTCTCACAAAGGAGCAACCATGGCTGACCAGATCATGAAGAGCATCGACAAGTGTCCCGTGATGGGCGGTCATGCGCGCACCACCACCGCCGCCAGCACCAACGAGCACTGGTGGCCCGATCAGCTGAACTTGAAGATCCTGCAGCAGCGGTCGCCCCTGGCGGACCCCATGGGCAAGGAGTTCGACTATGCGCGGGAGTTCAAGAGCCTCGATCTGAACGCGCTGCAGAAGGACCTGGACGCGCTGATGACCGACTCGCAAGAGTGGTGGCCGGCCGACTACGGGCACTACGGACCGCTCTTCATCCGCATGGCGTGGCACAGCGCCGGCACGTATCGCATCTCCGACGGCCGCGGCGGTGGCGGCTCGGGCATGCAGCGCTTCGCGCCGCTGAACAGCTGGCCCGACAACGTCAACCTCGACAAGGCGCGCCGGCTGCTGTGGCCCATCAAGCAGAAATACGGCCGGAAGATCTCCTGGGCCGACCTGATGATCCTCGCCGGCAACCGCGCGCTCGAGACCATGGGCTTCAAGACCTTTGGCTTCGCGGGCGGGCGAGCGGACGTCTGGGAGCCGGACGATGTCTACTGGGGCTCGGAAGACAAGTGGCTGGCGGACAATCGGTACAGCGGCGATCGGGATCTGGAGAAGCCGCTGGGCGCGGTGCAGATGGGTCTCATCTACGTCAACCCGGAAGGGCCCAACGGCAACCCAGATCCGCTCGCGTCGGCGCGCGACATTCGCGAGACGTTCGCGCGCATGGCCATGGACGACGAGGAGACGGTCGCGTTGATCGCCGGCGGACACACCTTCGGCAAGACGCACGGCGCGTCCGACCCGGGCAAGTATGTCGGCCCCGAGCCCGAGGCCGGGTCCATCGAGCAGCAGGGCCTCGGCTGGAAGAACAGCTTTGGCAGCGGCAACGGCGAGCAGACCATCTCCAGCGGCCTCGAAGGCGCCTGGACCGACGAGCCCACCAAATGGGACAACGACTTCTTCGAGAACCTCTTCAACTACGAGTGGGAATTGGTGAAGGGTCCGGGCGGCGCCAAGCAGTGGGCGCCCAAGAACGGAGCCGCCGCGGGCACCGTTCCGGACGCGCACAATCCGTCGAAGAAGCACGCGCCCATGATGCTCACCTCGGACCTGGCGCTGAAGGTCGACCCGGCCTACGCGAAGATCTCGAAGCGCTTCCACGAGAACCCCGCGCAGTTTGCCGAGGCCTTCGCGAAGGCCTGGTACAAGCTCACCCACCGCGACATGGGGCCCGTCTCGCGCTTGCTCGGGCCCATGGTCGCGCCGGCGCAGCTCTGGCAGGACCCGGTCCCGGCCGTCGATCATGAGCTGATCGGCGCTGCCGAGATCGCTTCGTTGAAGGCCAAGATCCTCGCCTCCGGGCTCTCCATTGCGCACCTTGTCTCGGCCGCGTGGGCCTCGGCGTCGACGTTCCGCGGCTCGGACAAGCGCGGCGGCGCAAACGGCGGGCGCGTTCGCCTCTCGCCGCAGAACGATTGGGCGGTGAACCAGCCGTCGGTGCTGGCCAACGTGCTCGAGGGTCTGGAGGAGGTCCAGAAGGAGCTCGGCAAGCCGGTCTCGATGGCGGACATGGTCATCCTGGGCGGCTGCGCGGCGGTCGAGCAGGCCGCGAAGAACGCCGGCTTCCCGGTGGCGGTTCCCTTCACGCCCGGCCGCACCGACGCTTCGCAGGATCAGACGGACGTCGAGGCCTTCGCGGTCCTGGAGCCCAAGGCGGACGGCTTCCGCAACTACCTGGCCGCCGGTCAGACCGGCCCAGCGGAGGCGCTCTTGGTGGACAAGGCGCAGCTGCTCACGCTCACCGCGCCGGAGATGACCGTGCTCGTCGGCGGCCTGCGCGTCCTCGGCGCTGGAGTGTCCGCGCAGGGCGTCTTCACCACGCAGCCCGACGCGCTGACGAATGACTTCTTCGTCAACCTGCTCGACATGGGCACCAAATGGCAGGCGACGTCGAAGAATTCGTTCGAGGGGCGCGATGCGAGCGGCAAGGTGAAGTGGACCGCCAGCCGCGTCGACCTCACCTTCGGTTCGAACTCACAGCTGCGAGCACTGGCAGAGGTCTACGCGTCGAGCGACTCGCGGGAGAAGTTCGTGCAAGACTTCGTGGCCGCCTGGACCAAAGTCATGAACCTCGACCGCTTCGATCTCGCCTGAGCCGTCGGAGTGAAGCGAGTTCGCACGACCGGAGCTCGCTTCAACTCGAAATTCGCATTTGAAAGATCGGCTCCAGCGAAATCAAATTCCAGTAGCGAATCTTCGAACGGAGCGTAGTTCTCCACGGT
>DATBAA010000059.1:0-4125 GCA_036271755.1 Myxococcales bacterium
CACTCCTGCAGGAAATATGGATATCCCTTGGTGCGCTGGAGAATCATCTCCAGCGCGTCGTCAGCGAACTCGACGCTTTGTGCTTCAACTGGCTTCACCAGCGCTTGCAACGCGTCTTGACGGGAGAGCGGTCCAATCTCGGGATAGTCGAAAAGGCGTTCGGCGTACGATTTCGCATTCCCAGCACGACCTCTCAACTGCGGCAGCCCCGCGCCGACGACCCCAATCGGAAGTCTCTGCTGTGTGCAACGATGCAGTGCGCTGATGAGGGCCGCGAGCTCGCTCTCTTGGACGTACTGCAACTCGTCGATGAACATGATGAGCGCGGTACCCGCCTCCTTGGCGGCTTTGCCCACCTGCTCCAGAAGAGAGCCCAGGTCGAGCTCCAGGTCCCCGTTGTCGGCCAGTCCAGCCTCCGGCTCGAAGTCGAGACCCACCTCGATGTCGCTGTATTTGAGCTTCAGCGCTTTCGCGAAGCCCGCGAGTCCGCGCAGCGCGCGAGTTGCGACCGATTTTGCGCGCTCAACCCGGTTCAGTCGCAAGAGGCCGAGGCGGATCTGAGGAGCGAGTAGAGCGGGCAAGGACCGCCCTTCCGGTGCTTCCAAGCGGATGGTGTGGATGCCCGACGCTTCAGCGTCATTCCGCATCTGGTCGAGAAGGACCGTCTTGCCAACCCCGCGTAGACCCACCATGAGAACGCTCTTCGTCGGGTTGCCGATTCGCAGACGCTCGATTGCAATCCGGACCGTAGAGCGAACGGAATCGCGCCCCGCGAGCTCGGGAGGAGGAGTCCCGGCACCTGGACAGAAGGGGTTTCGTATCGGATCCATGCAGGTGTACATACAGAGATTATGGAAATTAGTCAAATTTAGTAACTTTCCTAATTTGCCTATGTAGCCGTCTTCGCACCGGAGAAACTCGCTCCATGGAAAGAGCAAATCGCGCCGGTAGCATGTCGATCCAGGCGGGGCCCGTTCGTCGTCAGGGTAGACCGAAGCCAACCAAGGCTTCGAAAGCCAAGGAGAGACACGATGCGCTTCATGGTGCTGGTGAAGGCGACGGCGGCGAGCGAGAAGGGCCTCGTGCCCTCGGACGAGAAGATGTTGAACGAGATGGGCAAGTTCAACGAGGAGCTGATGAAGGCGGGCGTCATGCTGGAGGGCGAGGGCCTGCACCCTTCGTCGAAGGGCGTGCGGGTGCAGTTCGGCGGCAAGGGCAAGAGCAAGGTGACGGACGGGCCGTTCGCGGAGACCAAGGAGCTGGTGGCCGGCTTTTGGGTCTGGCAGGTGAAGTCGCGCGACGAGGCCGTGGAGTGGCTCAAGCGCGCGCCGTTCCTGGAGGGCGACGTGGTGGAGCTCCGCCAGATCTTCGAGGTGGCGGACTTCGTGGCGGCGGGCATCCCGGTGGACAACGAAGCGCTCGCCAAAGAGGCCGAGATGCGCGAGCAGCTGAAGAACAAGAAAGGCTAGACGGAGCCGCGGCGGTGCGCTAGCCGGAGCGGGTGTCCGATCCGGCTTCGCACCAGGCTGTGGAGGCCGTCTTTCGCATCGAGTCGGCGAGGCTCATCGCGGGCCTCGTCCGCTTCGTGCGCGACGTGGGCCTGGCCGAAGAGCTGGCGCAGGACGCGCTGGTGATCGCGCTCGAGCGCTGGCCGCTGACGGGCATTCCAGAGAATCCGGCTGCGTGGCTGATGACCACCGCCAAGAACCGCGCGGTCGATCAGAGCCGCCGGCGCAAGCTGCATGACGAGAACCAGCACGAGCTGATCCCCGAGCAGCCGCCGCACCCGGATGTCGCGCTGGACGAAGATGTCGGGGACGATCTGCTGCGGCTCATCCTCATCTCCTGCCATCCGGTGCTCTCGCCCGAGGCGCGCGTGGCGCTGACGCTGCGGCTCTTGGGCGGGCTGTCGACCGAGGAGATCGCGCGGGCGTTCCTGGTGCCAAAGGCCACCATCCAGCAGCGGATCGTGCGGGCGAAGAAGACGCTGGCGGAAGAGCGCGTGCCGTTCGAGGTGCCGCGCGGGCCGGATCTTGCCGTGCGGCTCTCGTCGGTGCTGGAGGTCATCTACCTCGTCTTCAACGAGGGCTATTCGGCCACCGCGGGCGACGACTGGATGCGGCCCGAGCTGACGCAAGATGCACTGCGGCTGGGGCGTATCCTCCAAGCGCTGCTGCCGCGGGAGCCGGAGGTCCATGGGCTGGCGGCGCTGATGGAGATCCAGGCTTCGCGCGCGCGGGCGCGGACGAACGCGCGCGGCGAGCCGGTCTTGCTGCTCGATCAAGATCGCTCGCGCTGGGATCAGCTGCTCATCCGCCGCGGGCTGGCCGCGCTTCTGCAGGCGGAAGCGCTGGAGGGCGGGGAAGGTCCGTACGCCTTGCAGGCCGCGATCGCCGCTTGTCACGCCCGCGCGCCCGAGGCCTCGCAGACCGACTGGAAGCGCATCGCGCAGCTCTACCTGCGGCTCGGGCAAGTCACGCCTTCGCCCGTCATCGAGCTCAACCGCGCGGTCGCCGTCTCGATGGCCGACGGGCCTGCCGAAGGCTTGCTGATCATCGACGAGCTGGCTCGCAGCGGCGTGCTCGAAGGCTATCACTTGCTCCAGAGCGTCCGTGGCGACTTCCTGGCAAAGCTCGGCCGCAACCGGGAAGCCCGCGAAGAGCTGCTGCGCGCGGCCGCGATGACCCGCAACGAGCGCGAGCGGGCGCTGCTGCTGGCTCGCGCAGACTCTCTCTCGTAGCCCGGACGTGATCTTGACAGCGGCTGCCGTCGATCTGTATATAGCCGATCAGTTACATAACCGATTGGGTACATACAGATGCAGAACGACCAGCTCAGCGCCACCTTTGCCGCGCTCGCCGACCCCACCCGGCGGGCCATCCTGGCGCGCCTGTCCAAGGGCGAAGCCAACGTCACCGAACTGGCGGAGCCGTTCGACATGAGCCAGCCGGCCATCTCCAAACACCTCAAGGTGCTGGAGCGCGCGGGACTCATCTCGCGCGGCCGGGACGCGCAGTTCCGGCCCTGCACGCTGCAGACAGCGCCGCTGAAAGAAGTCCACGACTGGGTTACGCATTACCGGAAGATCTGGGAAGAGCGCTTGGACCGCTTGGGCCTCTACCTCGAGGAAATCCAGAACAAGGAGAAGCCGCATGCCCGCAAACACCGCTGACCGTGAGATCTCGACCGTTCGAATCTTCGATGCGCCCCGCGCGCTGGTGTTCGAAGCCTGGACCAACCCCAAGCACCTGGTGAACTGGTGGGGTCCCACCGGCTTCAAGACCACCATGCAGGAGATGGACGTGAAGCCCGGCGGCAAATGGATCTTCGTCATGCACGGCCCCGACGGCACCGACTACCGGAACGAGTCGGTCTTCGTCGAAGTGGAGAAGCCCGCGCGCCTGGTCTACGAGCACAAGACCGGCCCCGCTTTTCGCGCCACGGTGGACTTCGAAGAGCAGGGCGAGAAGACGAAGCTGACCATGCGGATGGTCTTCGCCACCAAGGCCGAGCGCGACACGACGGCAGAGAAGTTCGGGGCGGTCGAGGGGCAGAAGCAGACCATCGAGCGGCTCGCCAACTACCTGCCGTCCATGGACCAGGTGCTTACGCTCACGCGCACTTACGATGCGCCGCGGTCGCTGGTCTTCAGCGCCTGGTCGAGCGCGAAGCAGCTCGCGGCGTGGTGGGGTCCCAACGGCTTCACCGCGCCCGAATGCGAGGTGGAATTTCGCAACGGCGGCAAGCTCGCCATCCGCATGACCGGCCACGGCATGGACGTCTGGATGCGCGGGACCTTCGACGAGATCGTCGACCAGGAGCGCATCGTCTTCACCGTCGACGCGGGCGACGACGCCGGGCATCTGGTCTACACGCTGGTGACGTTCGAGGACGCGGGCGCGGGCAAGACCCGGCTCACCGTGCAGCAGACCATTCCGCGAAACACGATGATGGCCAAGGGTCAGAAGCAGGGCTGGACCGAGCAGCTGGAGAAGCTGGCCGGCCGCCTCGCGGCGTAAGCGGCTTACGAAGCCCTGTCGGCGCGCGCCTTCCAACGGGCGCGCGCTTTTTCTTTCTCCTGCTCGCGCGTCCGCACGGTCGTCTGCGCGCTGAGAGCGCTCAACA
>DATBAA010000060.1:0-10078 GCA_036271755.1 Myxococcales bacterium
CGGCCGCCGCGCTGCTGCTCTTCGTCATCGCAGAACAAGAGCGCCTGCTCTTCGATCTGCTCTGCGGCGTCTGCATCGGGCTGGCTTCGCTCTTCAAGCACCAGGGCGGAATGACGCTGGCGTCTTTGGGTCTCGTGCTGCTGGTGCGCGCCGTGCGCGAGCGCAAGCTGCAGCCCATCCTGCGCGGCGTGGCAATGACGCTCGGCCTCGCCATTCCCTGGGCCATCACCTTCGCCGTCTATGCGCAGGCCCATCACCTGCCCGAATTTCTCGACTGGTGCTTCAAGCGTAACTTCGGCTACGTCGGCGACGCGGGCGCCACCGAGCCGGCCTTGCCGCGCTTCCTCATCTCGACGGCCACCTGCGTGGGCGGCACGCTTCTGGTCTGGATCCTGGCGGCTCAGGAGACGTTCTCGAAGCGGCGCGGGGCCTTTACCGCCGCGCTCTGGCTGACCTGGATTCCCGTCGCCATGGGCGGCCGCTTCTACGAGCACTACTACTTGCAGTTCGCGCCCTTCCTGGCCGTCGTTGCCGCGCCAAGAGCCGCCGCGTGGCTCGCGGGCTGGCCCGAAAAATCGCGCGCGGCACGGACGGGCGCGCTCGTGCTGGCGCTCCTGCCCGCGCTCTGTGGATGCGGCTTCTTCCTCGTCAAGGGCCTGGTCCACGGCTACCAGGCTCAAGATCCAAAGCTGAACGAGGTCGCGAGCTTCCTGCGCGCAGAGACCCGGCCAGACGAAGAGCTCTTCGTCTGGGGCCACACCGCGCCCATCTACTACCTGGCCGACCGCCGCCCCGGAACGCGCTACTTCCACTGCTCGGTCCACGTCGGCAACTTCGACCCGGGCCACCTGCCCCCCGGCTTCGACCCGTCGAAGCACGTCTCGCAGCGCGACGTCGACGCCACGCTGCACGACCTGGAGGCAAATCACGTGGCCATCTTCGTCGACCTGGCGCCCGCCGGGATCCACCATTGGGATCGCCTGCCGCTCTCGGCCATCCCCCAGCTCGAGCAGTACCTGCACGCGCACTACCAGCCCATCGGCTCCCCGGCCGGAGCGCTGGTGTACCGGCGCTTGCCGGCTGATACAGTCCGGCAGTGAACCCTTCGCGTCCGTTCGTCCTCCTGCTGCTGCTCTCGATCGCGCTCCTGCTCTACGTCGCCTTTCCCTTTCGCACCCCGCTCTTCCTCGCGGCAGTCCTGACGGCGGTGCTCAACACCCCGGTCACGCGGCTGACGCGGGCCCTCAACGGACGGCGCGTCCTGGCCAGCGCGCTCGCGACTCTCGGCGTGTTCCTGGTGATCGTCGCGCCGCTGGCCAGCCTGGTGACCTTCGCCACCCGCGAATCTCTCACCGGCTTCGCTTACGTGCGCGACGAGCTGGGCGTCCACTCCGTCGAGCAGCTTCGCGCGCTCTCCTTGCCCGAGCCGATCGAGCGGCTCCTGTCGTTCTTCCACCTGACCGAGGATCAGCTCTTCGAAGGCGCCCGGCGCCTCGCCGAGCTGGCCCAGGGCGCCGCGCCGTCGGTGCTGGCCACCGGCGGACAGGCGGTGCTCTCCACCGTCATCATGCTCATCGCGCTCTACTTCCTCCTGGTCGAGGGCAAGCGGGTGGCCGACTGGATCGTGCGCGTCTCGCCGCTGACAGAGCAGCAGACCATCGAGCTGAACGCCGAGCTGCGCAAAGTCACGCGCGCCACGGTCATCGGCATCCTCACCACCGCGGTCTTCCAGGGTGTCGCCGCCGGCGTGGGCTACTTCTTCGCCAGCATTCCGCACGCGGGCTTCTTCGGCATGCTCACCGCGCTGGTGTCGTTCGTTCCGGGCGTGGGCACCGCGCTGGTGTGGGTGCCCGCGGCCGCCTCGCTCTGGCTGGCGGGGCGGCGCATCGCCGCGGTGCTGCTGGTGGCGTTCTGCCTCATCGTCGTGGTCGGCGCCGAGCAGGTGGGCAAGCCGCTTCTCATGCAGGGTCAGTTCCACATGCACACCGGCCTCATCTTCCTCTCGCTGCTCGGCGGCCTCGCCATGTTCGGGCTGCTGGGCATCATCCTGGGGCCCCTCATCGTCGCCTTCTTCCTGGCGATGATGCGAATCTACGAACGAGACTTCCGTCGTGGTAAAGCGCCCGGATGAACGGGCTCATCTCGCGAGTGACGAGGGCAGCGGTCGATCATCCTGGCCGCTTCCTGCTGGCGGCGCTGTTGGTCACGGCCGTCTCGGTGAAGATCGCCACCGGCCTGGAGCTCCGGTCTTCCTTCGCCGAGCTGCTGCCCGAAGACGTGCCCAGCGTCCACGAGATCAAGGAGATGGGAAAGCGCGTCGGCGGCGACGGCACCATCCTGGTGCTCATCCAGTCGGTCAACGGCCCCGAAGGGCTGCGGCGCGCCGAAGCGCTGGGCGACAAGCTGGCGAAGGAGATCCTCGACCTGGGGCCGGCGCAGATCCGCAGCGTGCAGTCGAAGATGACGCCGATCAAGACCTGGTTCGAGAACCACTGGCCGCTCTTCCTGCCGCTCGACGATCTCAAGAAAGCCCGCGATTCGGTGCGCGAGGAGCTCAAGAAGGAGCGCACCAAGGCCAACCCGCTGGCGCTCGACGACGACGAAGCTTCTGGCCCCGCGCAGCCTCCTCCAGAGCTGCTCGATCTCTCCAAGCCTTCGCCGAAAGAGCGCGTCGCCGAACGCTTCAAGGGCTACATCGACGGCTATCAAGTGGCAGTCACCAAGGCCGCCATCGTGCTGCTGGTCCGGCCGACGGGCACCTCGCTGGGCGTGGGCGACTCGCGCGTTCTCGTCGACCGCGTGCAGGCGCTGGTGGACGCGCACAAGGCCGAGATGGAGCACGACGGCCTGCGCGTCGGCCTCGCTGGAACCTTCCCGCAGACGCTCGCCGACTACGACGCGGTCATCGGCGACGTCGAGGGCACCGCCGTGCTCTGCGTCTCGCTGGTGCTGCTCTCGCTCTTCCTCTTCTTCCGCGACGTGCGCTCGGTCTTGTCGCTGGGCAGCTCGGTCTTGATCGCGGTCGCCGTCACCTTCGCGGTCACCAAGCTCGTCATCGGCTACCTGAACACGCAGACGGCGTTCCTGGGCGCCATCGTGGTCGGCAACGGCATCAACTACGGCCTCATCTACCTGGCGCGGCTCAAACAGCTGCGGCTCCAAGGCATCTCCCTGCGCGAGGCCGCCGTGGACGCCGCCGAGACCACCGCGCGCGCCACCCTGCTCGCCTCGGCCGCCACCAGCGTCAGCTTCGGCGTGCTGGTGGTCGCCGCCAACCGCGGCTTCCGCGACTTCGGCTTCATCGGCGGCATCGGCATGCTCTTCTGCTGGTTCGCGACGTTCTTGCTCGTCCCTTCGTTTCTCGCCGTCTACGAGCGCGTTCGCGGCGCGCCCAAGGCCCGCGGGACGCCGTCGCACCAGTGGCTGACGCCCATCTTGAGCAAGATGCTGCGCGGCTCGAAGGCCATCATCGCGGTCTATGCGGTGGTCACGCTGGTGGCGGCCGGCCTCTTCATCCACCAGATCCCGCACGCCATGGAGCGCAACCTCGACAACCTCTCCAACGAGCCCAAGGGCCACGATCAGCTGCGGCAGGACGAGAACCTGGCGCAGTCCGCGCTGGGGCGGCCCATCGCCGGGTCGGTGGCGCTGCTCGACAGCTGGGCAGAGGCCGATCAGTTCTGCGACGTCATCCGCCAGCGCGCGAAGCAGGCGCCGTGGGACAAGCTGATCGACTCCTGCGAGACCTTGTCCAGCGTGGTGCCGCGCGATCAGGAGCAGAAGCTCGCCGTCATCAAGGACATCGTCGCCGAGCTGCCCGACTCGGTGATCTCGCACCTCGATCCGGCCCGGCGCGCGCGGGTGCAGGAGATTCGCGATCAGCTCAAGGCCCAGACGGTGGTGACGGTGGACCAGGCCGACCCGGGGCTGGTGGACCGCTTCCGCGAGCGCGACGGCTCGGTGGGCAAGCTCGCGGTGGTGGTCGCCTCGGGCAACGCCAAGACCGAATACGCGGAGAATCTGGAGAACTTCGTGCGCGGCGTGCGCGGCGTCGAGGTGAACGGCAAGAAGTGGGACGCCATCGGCGAGAACGTCATCTTCTCCGACCTGCTGCAGGACATCGACCGCGAAGGCCCGCGCACCACGCTCTACTCGTTCCTGGGCGTGCTCATTCTCGTCTTCATCTTCTTCCGCAACGTGCGCGTCTCGCTGGAGGTGGTGGGCTCGCTCACCGTCGGCGTGATCATGATGTGCGGCGTCGCGGCGGCCATCGATCTCAAGATCAACTTCTTCAACTTCATCGTCTTTCCCATCACCTTCGGCATCGCGGTGGACTACGGCGCAAACGTCGCCGCGCGCGCGCACGAGCGCGGGAACAAGGTGGCCGAGGCGCTGGCGGAGGTGGGGCCGGCGGTGCTGCTCTGCTCGTGGACGAGCTTCATCGGCTACGGGACGCTGCTCTACTCGCTCAACCGCGCGCTGCGCAGCTTCGGCTGGTACGCGATGATCGGCGAGGTCACCACCATCACCACCGCGCTCATCTTGCTGCCCGCGATCCTTCAGCTCAAGGCAGCGAGCGCGGCGCGCGAGACGTCGTAGAGCATCGCGCCGCGGTCGCTGACGGGCAGCGGCTCGGCGGGCATTCCCGTGCGCTTCAAGAGCCGGTTGTAGCCCAGCTCGGCCAGCGGCTTGAGAATGAATACATCGTATAAATTGTACTCGATGAGGCGCTGCAGGGCTTTTGGGTCCCCTTGCTTCTGCGCGTGCCAGAGCGCGACCGCGTCGCTGCCGGTGAGCTTCGCCAGGTGCGGCGGACGCTCGAAGCCGGCGCGCGGCTCCAGCGCCTTGAGCCCGCCCTTCTCGCGCAGCCGCTGGTAGACCTGCTTCAGGTCAATGTGCGCCGCCGGCGGCTGCCACTCGGGGAAGACCCGCCGCAGGATGGGCAGGTCGAAGACCGCGCCGTTGAACGAGACCATGCAGCTCCACTGGCGCGCCCTCTCTACGAAGCCATCGAAGCTGCGCACGTAGCTGTGAACGCCCTGGGCGTCCATGATGCCGATGACCGTGATCCGGTCGTCCGCGGCCTCGATGTCGAGAAAGCCCGCGCCGGCGAGCAGCTGCGGCAGGAGCCGCCAATGCTCGGTTTGCGGCAGCACCTTGGCGAAGAAGTCGAAGTCGCCGCGGTCGAGCGCCTCCTGGCTGCGCCGCGCTCCCTCGCGCAGCTTGTCGTCCAGCCTGGGCGAGAGCACGTCGCCGGACGGAACCTCGCTCCAGTTGCGAACGCCCGAAAGCCACAGCTGACGCTCGCGCATGGGCCCGATCCCCGGCAGGTGCCGGAACGAGCAGCTGATCACTCCAGGGCCCCGGCTCCGGCCGCGGCCGTCTCCTCCTCGGCCAGCAGCGTCAAGATCTGCACGTCGGCTTCGCAGAAAGGCAGCCCGGGCAGGTCGCGGCGGGCGACCCAGCGCACCTCTTCGCAGGCCAGCGGCTGCGGCGGCGGGCCCGGATGGAGCGTGCAGCGGAAGAGCGCCAGCTCCACCTGCACGTCGGGGTAGACGTGCTCGACGCGGCCGTACTCTTCGCCGATGGCGGCGTTGACGCCCAGCTCCTCGCGAAGCTCGCGGGCCAGCGCGGCGCGCTCGCCTTCGCCGGCCTCCACCTTGCCGCCGGGAAACTCCCACAGCGAGGCGCGCTCGCCCTTGGGGCGGCGCAGCGACACCAGCACCTTGCCGTTCTGTTCGATGATCGCGGCGACCACCAGCACCCGCCGCAGCGCGCTCAAGGGGCGAGCCCGATGTTGTAGAGCGCGCCGCCGTTGGAGATGGCCCAGGCCGCGCCGTGGACGGCCAGCACCGGCTGCGAGAAGCCCGTGCCCGGGTCGAACGCACCGCGCGCCTCGCCCGTCCGCTCGTCCACCACGAAGAGCGAGCCGCGATCGATGGCCACGAGGACCATGCCGCCCATGACCACCGGCTGCGTCGTGTACTTGTCCTTGCCCATGTTCAGCGTCCAGAGCGGCTTGCCGCTGGAGCGTCCGAGGGAGACCACGGTGGACCGCCCGCCCGCGATGATGCGCGTGCCGGCGACTGCGACGTGGTTGGCGCCCGCGAGCGCGTAGCTCCACACCAGGTCGCCCGTGGCGCTGTCGAGCGCGAGCACGCCGGCCTTGGCGCTGGCGACGTAGATGTTGTGGTCGCTCTCCGGAGCCTCGATCCAGTCGACGTCCAGGTAGTCGCCCACGCCGCTGACCGTGCGCGACCACCGGGCCACGCCATCCGCGAGGTTCAGCGCGGCCACGGTGCCGTCGGCGAAGCCGGCGTAGACCGTGCCGTTGGCCACCACCGGCCGCGCGTCTCCGCGAATGGTGAAGCCGCCGGGCGAATCGCGGTGGAACTTCCACAGGCGCTTGCCGTCCTTGGCGTCGAGCGCGGTCACCGACTGCGCGCTGGACATGACGAAGAGCTTGCCGTCCGCGAGCGTGGGCGAGGTGGTCATCTCTTCGTTGAGGTCGACCGACCAGCGCTTCTCGCCGGTGAAGCGGTTGAGCGCATAGACCACGCCGTCTCCGCCCGCCACGTAGAGCGTCTCGCCGTCGATGATGGGCGCCGCCAGGACGCCGCCGTCCGTTTGCACGGTCCACGAAGGCTTTCCGCGAAAGACGCAGCGGATGGCGCCGTCGTGGGTGGCCATGTAGAGGCGCGTCTGCGCCTCGTCCATCACCGGGCTCGCGGTCTCGATGGGGTTGAACCCCAGCTTATCGACCGAGACGATGCGCTGCATGCTGGCGATGAAGAACGGCTTCTCCGGGGCGGGCGGCACCTTGGGCGGGAGCCCGTGGCCGTCCGGCATGAAGGAGAAGGCGACGAGCAGCGCGGCCAGCATCACTTCTTCTTCTTGGGGGCCGGAGCGGCTTTCTTGGCGGGCTCAGGCGCGGCCACGGGTGCGGCGGCGGCCGGGGCAGGCGCTGCCGACGGCGGCGGCAAGGAAGCCAGCTCGGCGCGAGCGTTGGCCTCGCGCGCCAGCTCCGTCTCCTTCGGGTTGTCCTTGGCGAACTTCTCCAGCTGCGCCTTGGCGTCCGGCTTGCCTTCGACCAGCGCGAGGCGGGCGTCCTGGAACTCCGCCCGGGGCTTCATGTTGAAGTCGCTCAGCTTGTCGAAGGCGGCCTTGGCCTCGTCCATCTTGCCTTGCGACTCCAGCGCGTACCCCAGAGCCTCCTGCGCGACGAAGCGCAGCGGATGCCCGGCGCCGGCCGAAGCGAGGAACTCTTGCAGGTCCTTGGCGGCCGCGGCGTTGTCGCCCGAGGCCTGCTCGTGGAAGGCGATCTGGGCCTGCGCCGTCTGGGCCGCGCGGCTACCGCCGAAGTCCGAACGGACGGTCTGCAAGGCCGCGATGACCGCCTTCTCGCGCTCTTCCTTGGTGGGGAAAGTGTCCTGCGGCTGCCCCGGGATGGCCTCGCTGGCCAGCGGCCGCGACGCCTTCTCCAGCGCGTCCGACAGGGCCGCGCCGGCCTTCTCTTCGCGAGAGGCGCGCCAGGCCGAGAAGCCCCAGCCGGCCAGCACCACCACTGCCACCGCGACGATGCCCGTCACGACCTTGGCCTGGTGGGTGGCAACCCACTGCATTGCCTTGCCGGCCAGGACCTGGAATTCGTCGGGCTGCTTCAGCTGCTTGCGATCGAGCTTTTCTGCCAAGGCGGTCTGCTCCTGCGAATGAAAATGCGACGGCTGTGAGTGCCGGAAGTGGCGCTTGAAGTCAATGGAGGAAGCCGTCTTTGCCGGCGGCGGGCGGGGCGCGAAACGGAGGTGCTAAGGTCCGGGCGTGCGCCTGGCCGCCCTCTTCCTGCTCTCGCTCCCGGCCGCCGCCGCGTCGCTCAAGGAAGGCACGCCGGCGCTGCAGCTGCGGCTGGAGGCCTTTGGCGGCCAGCCCACCACCTTGCTGGGGCCCAGGGGCGGCGCTGGAGTGGGCTTTGCGTACAAATTGGCCGATCAGGTCTCGATCATCGCCGATGTTGCCACGCGGCCGGCCCCGGGCGGCGGCATCACCTCTTTCGCCGCCGGCCTGCAAGCCACGCTGGACATCACACCCATCGAGCCCTACTTGGAAGTCGCCGTGATCACCTTCACCAACCACAGCGCGCTGGGCTACTCGCTGGCTACCAGGACCAGCGGCGGCGTCGACTACAAGCTGACGCCCCGGTACGCGGTCGGCGTGGTGGTGCGGACGTACGCGGCCTTCGACCCGCAGAACAACGACAACACGCTCGCCGGCTTCGAAGCGGCGCTGCGGTTCACCTTCACCCCCGGAGCGAAATGATGCGCGCGGTCATGTGCGAGCGGCAGGGACCTCCCGAAGAGATGAAGCTGGTCGACCTGCCGGATCCCGTGGCGGGCCCAGGCGAGGCGGTGGTGCGCCTTCATGCCTGCGGCCTGAACCACCGGGACGTCTGGATTCGCCAGGGCCTCTACGCGCGCATCCGGCTGCCCTGCGTGCTCGGTTCGGACGGCGCGGGCGTAGTCGAGTCGATCGCCGAGTCGATGGCCGGGTCGGGCGACGCGGCCTGGGTGGGCAAGCGCGTCGTCCTCAACCCCTGCGAGAAGTGGGGCGCGGACCCGGCCGTGCAGAGCAAGGAGTTCAGCATCCTGGGCATGCCGCGGCAGGGCACCATGGCGCAGAAGATCGCCGTGCCCGTCTCCATGCTGGTGGAGATGCCGGCCGGCATGAGCTTCAACGACGCCGCGGCGCTGCCGGTGGCGGGCCTGACCGCGTATCGCGCGCTGGTCTCGCGCGGCGGAATCAAGGGCGGCGAGCACGTGCTGGTCACGGGCATCGGCGGCGGAGTCGCGACGCAGGCCATGCTCTTCGCGCAGGCGCTGGGCGCGAAGGTGTCGGTGACCAGCGGCAGCGAGGAGAAGCTGGCCAAGGCGCGCGCGCTGGGCGCGGTCGCGGCGGTTTCGTACAAATCGGACGGCTGGGAGAAGGAGCTGGTGAAGCAGGCCGGCAGCGCGCCCACGCTGATCATCGACGGCGCGGGCGGAGACGGCATCAATCTCTTGATCGCCGCCGCCGCGCCCGCCGCGCGCATCGTGCTCTACGGCGCCACGCGCAGGTCGCCCAGCTCTCTCGACATGGCGAAGATCTTCTTCAAGCAGATCGACCTGAAGGGCACCACCATGGGCACCGACGACGAGTTCCGCGCCATGATCGATCTGGCCGGCCGCGCGAAGCTGAAGCCCGTCATCGACAAGGTCTTCCCGCTCGAGCAGGCCGTCGAGGCCAACCGGCTGCTCGAGGCCTCCGAGCAGATGGGCAAGATCCTCTTGGACTGCGCGTAGTGGACCCGGACTGGCTGCGCTGGACGCGCGAGCTGCAGGCCATCGCGCAGACCGGGCTGGCGTTCAACCCGGGCGTCTACGACCGCGAGCGCTACGAGCAGCTGCGCGCGCTGGCGTCGGAGATGATGGCCGCGCACACCGGCGTGCCGGCCGAGCGCATCTCCAGCTTCTTCGCGGCCGAGCGCGGCTACACCACCCCCAAGGTCGACGTCCGCGGCGCGGCGTTCGACTCTGCCGGCCGCATCCTCATGGTGCGCGAGGTGGCCGATGGCGGGCGCTGGACGCTACCGGGCGGCTGGGCGGACGTGAACCTCACCCCGGGCGAGAACGTGGTGAAAGAGCTGCGCGAAGAGGCCGGCGTGCTCACCAAAGTACGCAAGCTGGCGGCTGTGTGGGACCGCACGCGCCAGGGCCACCCGCCCAGCGAGTTCTCCTGCTGCAAGTTCTTCTTCATCTGCGACATCGTGGGCGGCACCGCCGCGCCGGGCGTGGAGACGTCCGAGGTGGGCTGGTTCTCAGAGAGCGAGCTTCCGGAAGATCTCTCGCTGGGCCGCGTCCTGAACAAACACCTGCAGCGCATGTTCGTCCACGCTCGCGACCCGCAGCTCCCAACCGAGTTCGAATGATCAGCCGCGCTCGTTCAGCATGGCGAACCCGCGCTGGTGCCACACCGGGTACGCAGGCGGGACCTCGCTGGCCGCGTCGAGCGCCGCCACCTGCGCAGCGGTGAGGCTCCAACCGATGGC
>DATBAA010000061.1:0-4991 GCA_036271755.1 Myxococcales bacterium
GCCGCGCCGCCGGACGCCATCTTGCTCGACGTGATGATGCCCGGCCTGGACGGCCCCGAGACGTTCTCGCGGCTGCTCGCGGACCCGGCCACGGCGCGCATCCCGGTGATCTTCATGACCGCCAAGGCGCAGAGCAACGAGGTGGGCCGCTATCTCGCGCAGGGCGCCCGCGGCGTCATCCGCAAGCCGTTCGACCCCATGACGCTGCCGCGCGAGCTGTCGCAGATCCTCGGGGTTTCGCGATGAAGCTCGTGCCACCCGTCCCCGAGAGCGAGCCCAAGTTCATCGACACCGGCTCGGAGGAGGCCTTCGACGACCTGGCGCTGCTGGCGGCGTCCGTCTGCGGCACGCCCAAGGCGCTGGTCAGCTTCGTCGACAAGGAGTCGGCCGCCGGCCCGCAGTCGGGCGACGAGCTCTTCGTGGTCACCGACACCCAGCGCGACAACCGCTTCACCCAGAGCCCGCTGCTCACCAACGCGCCATTCATCCGCTTCTACGCCGGCGCGCCGCTGCGGCTGCCCACCGGCGAGACGGTGGGCACGCTCTGCGTCCTCGACACCGTGCCGCACGCGTTCACGCCCGAGCAGGAGTCGGCCTTGAAGGCGGTGGCGCGGCTGGCGGTGTCCAAGCTCGACCTGCGGCGCAAGGCCCGCGCGCTGGAGCAAGTCCGCGACGACTTGCTGGACACGCAGTACGCCCTGCGCCGCACCGAGGCCGAGCGCGCCCGCGAGCGCAGCCTGCTCGAGGCCACGCTGCAGGCCACGGCGGACGGCATCATCTGCTTCGGCCCCGACCTGCGCATCATCACCGTCAACCAGGGCTTCCGCGAGATGTGGTCCATTCCCGAAGAGCTGCCCGGCACGGGCGACCCGGGGCCCATCCTCGAGGCCATGGAGAAGCAGCTCAAGAGCTCGCAGAGCTTCCGGCCGCGCACCAGCGAGTTCACCCCCAGCTCGCGCAAGGACGCGGTCGACACGCTGGAATTGACCGACGGCCGCGTCTTCGAGCGCAGCTCGCGCACCGGCCCGCTGCAGGGCGGCGGCTCCATCCGCACCTCCGTCTACCGCGACGTCTCCGAGCGGCACCAGATCGATCAGCTGAAGAGCGAGTTCGTGGCCACCGTCTCGCACGAGCTGCGCACGCCCTTGACCTCCATCCGGGGCGCGCTGGGCCTGATGGAGAACGGCCTCGCCGGCGCGCTGCCGCCGCAGGCCAACGAGTTCATCCACATCGCCCGGACCAACACCGACCGGCTCATCCGGCTCATCAACGACATCCTCGATCTGGAGAAGATCGAGGCCGGGCGCATGGAGCTGCTGCTCGCGCCGCTCTCCCCCGGCGCCATCGCGGCCGAGGCGCTGCGGGCGGTGGACAACCTCGCGCACGAAGCCGCGGTCACCCTGACCAGCGAGGCCGGCAACGTGGGCCTCGTGCTGGGCGACTCCGACCGGCTGGTGCAGGTGCTGGTGAACCTGGTCTCCAACGCGGTGAAGTTTTCGCCGCGCGGCGAGGCGGTGCTGCTGCGCATCGCGGCGGGCAAGCCGGGGCGCATCCGCTTCGAGGTGATCGATCGCGGCCCCGGCATTCCCGTCGCGCAGCAGGGAAAGCTCTTCAAGCGCTTCCAGCAGCTCGACGGCTCGGACAGCCGCGCCACGTCCGGCACGGGGCTGGGCCTCGCCATCTGCCGCAGCATCGTCCTGCAGCACGGCGGAGAGATCGGCGCCATCAGCACGCCCGGCCAGGGCAGCACCTTCTGGCTCGAACTGCAGCACGCGCCGCCGCCCAAGAGCTTTCCCCACCTGGCCGCGGCGCGCGTGTTGGTGGTGGACGACGACGCATCGTTCCGCGCCGTCACCTGCGCCCAGCTGCGCGCCACGGGCCTGGAGACGGTCGAGGCCGCCACCGGGCAAGAAGCGCTGCTTCGCGCCGTGCAGACGCCGCCCGATCTGATCATCCTCGACGTGGGCATGCCCGGCATGGGCGGCTACGAGGTGGTGGCCGAGCTGCGGCGCAAGTCGCGCGAGGCGACGCCTCTCATCGTCTACACGGGCAACGATCTCTCCACCGCCGACCGCAAGCTGCTGCGCCTGGGCCTCACCTGCTTTCTCACCAAGGGCAAGGCCACCGAGGACGAGTTCCTCGACACAGTCCGCCTGCTGCTGCGCGCGCCGGAATGACTGGCCTGACCAGTTCCTACGTAGGCCTACGTTTCTTCGTTGTGGGCCTGAATCGAACATCGCATACTGAACACGTGCCCGGGCCGGTTCTGCTGGTGGATGACGACCGCGACCTGCTGCAGCTGCTGCAGGCGCAGCTCGAGGTGGCGGGCCTCGCATCCATTGGCGTGACGACGGCCAAGGCCGCGCTGCAGGAGCTGTCGCAAAAAGAGGTCAGCGCGGTGGTCACCGACGTGCAGATGCCGGGCGTCAGCGGGACCGAGCTGTGCGCCCGCATCGTCCGGAGCTACCCCGACGTGCCGGTGCTGGTGATGACGGTGAAGGCCACGCTCGACATCGCGGTGGACGCCATCCGCGCGGGCGCGCACGACTTCATCACCAAGCCCATCCGTGCCGATGAGCTGGTGTTGCAGATCCAGCGGGCACTGCAGATGCGCGAGCTGCGCGGCGAGGTGCGCCGCCTGCGCCGGACCATGGTGGAGACCCGCCGCATGGGCGCCATGGTGGGCGCCAGCGCGGCCATGCAGAAGGTGTACCGGCTGGTCGAGCAGGTGGCCGAGAGCGACGCGTCGGCCTTGATCACCGGCGAGAGCGGCACCGGCAAGGAGCTGGTGGCGCGCGCGCTGCACGATTTGAGCAAGCGCAGCGCGGGGCCGTTCGTGGCGGTCAACTGCGCGGCGCTGACCGAATCGCTCCTGGAGAGCCAGCTCTTCGGGCACGAGCGCGGCGCCTTCACCGGCGCGGTCTCGGCGCAGAGCGGCTTCTTGGTGGAGGCCAGCGGCGGGACGCTGTTCCTCGACGAAGTGGGCGAGATGTCCGCGGGCATGCAGGCAAAGCTGTTGCGGGCGCTGCAGGAGAAGACGGTGCGGCCCGTCGGCGGCGCCTCCGAGGTGAAGTTCGACGCGCGCATCGTCGCGGCCACCAACCGCGATCTCGAGGCGGCCGCGCTGGCCGGGACCTTCCGCCGCGATCTGCTCTTCCGGCTGGACGTGGTGCGCGTCGAGCTGCCGCCGCTGCGCGAGCGAAGCGGCGACGTGCTGGAGCTGGCGCAGCACTTCTTGCAGCAGTTCGCCGTGCGCGCCGGCAAGCCGGTGAAGGGCCTTTCGCCGGAAGTCGCGCAGAAGCTCTTGAGCTACTCGTGGCCGGGCAATGCGCGCGAGCTGCAGAACTGCATGGAGCGCGCCGTGGCCGTGGCCCGATACGATCAGCTCACGCTCGCGGACCTGCCCCCGCGCGTGAGTGAGTACGCAGCGCCGGCCACCACCGTTGCGCCCGCCGCGCGAGTCATCGTCAAGCTGGCAGAGGTGGAGAAGCGCCACGTGCTGCACGTGCTCGACGCGGTTGGGGGCAACAAGACCATGGCGGCGCGCGCGCTGGGCATCGGGCGCAAGACGCTCTACCGCAAGCTCGACGAATTTGGGGAGAAGTGATTGGTCCGAACGCTTTTGATGGTCCTCTTTGCCGCGACGTCCACGCTGGCCGCTGACGAAGGCTATGTCGTCCAGCCCGGAGACACTTGCGCCGCGCTCTCGCGGAGGTTCTTTCCCGGCGATCCGGCGCGGCTCGATCAGCTCCACGCGCTGAACCCGCAGCTGGGGCCGCCGCCGCACCACCTCAAGCCGGGGACGCGGCTGCGCATCAAGCCGGACCCCGACGCGACCATCACCTTCTTCAAGCCCATGGTGCAGCGCAAGGCGCGCGCGGAGCCGCGCTGGGAAGACGTCTCGCAGGGAGAGAACCTCTTCCGGCTCGACTCGGTGACCACGCTGGCCGGCGCGGGCGCGGAGGTGACGTTTCGCGAGCAGAACAAGCTGCGCATGGACGAGAACGCGCTGATCGTCATCTACGGCGGCACGCCTTCTTCGAAGGACGCCGCCGCCAACCGGTCCGGAGCCATCGAGCTGGTGCAGGGAGATCTGGCGCTGCGGCTCGCCGAGATGCGCGGCGAGACCATGCAGGTGCGCACGCCGGGCGCGGTGGTGGCGGGCAACATGCGCTCGGGGCGCGTGGGCGTGGATGCCGACAAGATGAGCCGCGTCTCGGTCTTCGAAGGGGACGCGAAGGTCTCTGCCAGCGGCAAGGCCGTGGCGGTGCACGAAGGCTTCGGCACGCGCGTCGCCAAGGGCAAGCCGCCCGAGCCGCCCGAGCCGCTGCCGGTGGCGCCCACCTGGCTTTCTGCCGCGCCCGGACCGCGCATTCTCGTGGGCGCCGCGACCGCGCAGCAGACGCTGTCGTGGGAAGAAGGCGCGGCCGCGTACCGGCTGCAGGTCTCGCACGACAGCGCCTTCAACGACCTGCTGCTCGACGAGAAGCCTTCGGCCGAGCGGACGCGGACCGTCGCGCTTCCGCCGGGCCGGTACTTCACGCGCGTCTGGGCCATCAACGCCAAGGGAATGGCCGGGCCGCCCGGGCCGGTGTGGACTCTCGACGTGCTGGCGGTGAAGGCCGAAGGCGCGACTCCGGGAGAAGGCGGCTTCCATGCGCCCGGCCCGGTCAAGCTGAACATCGACGCGCCGCCCGGAGTGCCCGTCTTCCTCGACGGGAAGGCGCTGGCCAGCGGCGCGGTGACCGTCAGCGAGCCGGGAAAGCACGAGCTGACCGCGGGCTCCGCGAAGGTCTCGGTCGAGATCGCTCCGCCGCCGCCACCTCCTGCGCCGCCGCCAGTCGTGGTCGCGCCGCCGCCTCCCCCGCCGCGGCCGCCGCCCGCGCTGACTTCGTATGTGCAGTCGCGCGTCGCCGCCGGACCGCTGGTCGATCCCTGGCGCGACACCCGGCCGGAGCTGGAGCTTTCGCTGCAATCGATCGGCGGCGACG
>DATBAA010000062.1:0-3115 GCA_036271755.1 Myxococcales bacterium
CAGACCGAGTGCTACCAGGCGGTGGTGCAGCCCATTCCCGGCAGCAGCGACTACAAGCTCGTCACCACCGGCTACGGCCGCGACACCGAGGCGCAGACCACGGACATCGTCTCGCTGCGCCTGACCAGCAACGGCCAGCTCGACACCACCTACGGCACCAACGGCGCCGTGCGCATCGACGTGGGCGGCTTCGCCGACAACTCGCGCCACGTCCTGGTGCTGCCGGACCGCCGCATCATGCTGGTCGGCGGCGGCCGCCCTGCCGACGCGGCCAACGTCGACGGCTGGATCGGCATGCTCATGCCCGACGGCCAACCCGACACCGGCTGGGACGCCAAGGGCTGGAAGACCATGGACCTGGGCGGCCCGGCCGACTTCCTCTGGTCGCTGGCGCTCTCGCCCGACTCGAAGACGGTGGCCGTCGTCGGCTTCAGGGGCGTGGGCAACATTCCCTCCACCTCGACGTTGAACGACGACACCGCCCTGGTGCTCCTCCCGGTCCAGTAGCTGGAGGCGAAGATGAAAAAGAGCCTGTTCCTCCTCTTGCTGATCGCTGGCTGCCAGAGCTCGGCGGCGGACCCGAACGCGGGCGTCCAGTTCGACAAGACGGCGCTGCTCAGCGCGGCCGCCGACTGCGCGGTGGGCCGGTACACTGATTTCCTGCCGCTGGCCAAGGATCTGGAAGCCAAGACCGCGGCGCTTTCGGCGGGCACGGCGCCCCTGGCCGACGCGCAGGCCTCGTGGTCCGCGGCCATGGAGTCGTGGCAGGTGGCGGAGGTCTTCTCCTTCGGCCCGGCGGCGAGCCAGTCGCAGCCGGGCGGGCAGAACTATCGAGATCTGATCTATTCGTGGCCGCTGCTCAGCCGCTGCCAGATCGACCAGCAGATCGTCTCCAAATTTTATGCGGACGCGGCCAGCTTCCAGGCCGCGGGCTCGCTCATCACCGGGCGCGGGTTCGCCGCCTTGGAGTACCTGCTTTTCTATACCGGCACGGACAACGGCTGCCCCGCCACCAGCCCCATCAACGCCAACGGCAGCTGGAACGCGCTGAGCGCCGCCGAGCTCACCGCGCGCAAGGCCGCCTACGCCGCCGCCGCGGCCACCGACATCCGGGTGCAGACCGAAGCGCTGCTGCACGCCTGGGATCCCGCCGGAGGCAACTTCCGCAACGAGCTCGTCACCGCGGGCGCGGGCAGCAAGACCTACGTGTCGCAGCAGACGGCGCTGAACGCGGTGAGCAACGCCATGTTCTACGTCGAGGTGGAGGACAAGGACACCAAGGTCGGCAAGCCCCTGGGCTTCGGCGACTGCTTGAAGACCACCTGCCCCGAGGCCTGGGAATCGCAGTACGCCCATGCCTCCACCGCCCACCTCAAGGCCAACCTGGCCGGCTTCCGGCGGCTCTTCCAGGGCTGCACGCAGGCCGACGGCGCGCTGGGCTTCGACGACTGGTTGATCGCCGCCGGCGCGGGCTCGGCCGCGGCGGAGCTGCAGAGCAAGATCGTCGCGGCGCAGGCCTCGGTGGACGGCTTGACCATGCCCCTCGAGCAGGCCCTTGCCCAGGACCCGAACCAGGTGTTCGGCGTCTACACCGCGCTCAAGGGAATCACCGACATCCTCAAGACGCAGTTCGTCTCCGTGCTGCGCCTGGAGCCGCCGGTCGGCACCGAGGGAGACAATGACTGACCTGCGGCGCCCCGTGGACTTTGCCTGGCTCGGGGCGCTGCGCATCGCCATGGGCGGCATGCTCTGCATCAGCATGATCCGCCTGCTCGCGTACGGCTGGTGGAAGACCTTCTTCTTGAATTCCTTCCAGTTCAAGTATTGGGGTTTCAGCTGGGTACGGACGCTGCCGCCGGCACCTCTCCAAGCGCTCATCTGCGTCTTGGCGGTGCTGGCGGTGGCCCTGGCCGCCGGCCTCTTCTTCCGCGCCGCCGCGCTGCTGTTCCTGGCCGGCTTCGTTTATCTGCAATTGCTCGATGTCACCAATTATCTAAACCACTACTATCTGGCGGCGCTCTTGGTGGCGCTGCTCGCGGTCTCGCCGGCCGGGCGCGCGTGGTCCCTGGACAGCTGGCGCAAGCAAGACGCCGTCGAGACCGTTCCGGCGTTCTGGCTCTATCTCTTCCGCTTTCAGGTCGGCGTGGTCTACACCTTTGCCGGCCTCGCCAAGGCCCATGGCGACTGGCTATTCCACGCCGAGCCGCTGGGCATCTGGCTCTCCGCCAACACCGACCTGCCCATTCTGGGCCCGCTCCTGGTCCATCCCTGGGCGGCGCCGCTCTTCAGCTGGTGCGGCTTTCTCTTCGACACCTTCATCATCTGGTTCTTGCTCTGGAAGCGCACGCGGCTCTTCGCCTACGCCGCGGTCGTCGTCTTCCATGTGATGACGCGGCTCTTGTTCCCCATTGGAATGTTCCCCTTCATCATGATCGGCTCGGCGCTGGTGATGTTCCCGCCCGGCTGGCCGCGCCGGCTGTTTCGCAGGCCCGCGGTGCCGCTGACCACGCCGCGCGCCGTTCCGGCGTGGGGGCTCGCCATCGCCATCCTCTATTGCCTTGTGCAGGTCGTTCTGCCGCTGCGTCATTGGCTCTATCCGGGCGACGTCCGCTGGGGCGAGCAGGGCATGCGCTTCTCCTGGCGCGTGATGGTGCGCGAGAAGAACGGCAGCGTCACCTTCGAGGTGAAGCAGCTGAAGACCGGCAAGGTGTCGCTGATCTCTCCGCGCCAATACCTGACGCGCCTGCAAGAGCGCGAGATGTCCACGCAGCCCGACTTGATCCTGCAGCTGGCGAAGCACATCGAGCAGGAGTACCAACGGCGCGGTCTGGGCCCGGTGGAAGTTCGCGCCGACGCCATCTCGTCGCTCAACGGCCGCGCGGCGCATCCGCTCATCGATCCCAAGGTCGATCTCAGCAAAGAGAAAGACACGCTGCTCTCCTGGCCGTGGATCCTTCCGCCGCCCACCGAAGATCCGCCGCACCTGCGGGCGCTCCTGGCCCACCGCTCTTGACGGACCCTCGCTGTGTTGGCCTTCTGCGGATCAGGAGGCAACACCCATGGTCCTGCTCGCGCTTCTCCTCGCCGCCGCACCCGCGCCCGAAAAAGCCCTGAC
>DATBAA010000063.1:0-6189 GCA_036271755.1 Myxococcales bacterium
GACGTGGCCTGCAACTGGCCGCAATCGGGCGGCATCATCGACACCGGCCAGCTGCCCATCACCGATCTCTTCCCCGACCCCAACGACGCCAGCTTCGCGCTG
The DNA here is from genome assembly GCA_036271755.1 of Myxococcales bacterium. Lineage (GTDB taxonomy): Bacteria > Myxococcota > Myxococcia > Myxococcales > 40CM-4-68-19 > 40CM-4-68-19. The sequence continues at coordinate 103 of DATBAA010000063.1, forward strand.
GCCGTGGTGGTGAACGGCGGAGGCAACGCCATCATCGCCTCGCATGACGGCGGCAAGACCTTCCAGGGGCCGCTGATCTTGCCTCTCGACGCGATCATGACCGGCATCGAGATCTCCACAACCCGGCCGACGGTCGTCTACGTGACCAGCTCCTCACTCGTGAACAGCGACCGGAACCTGTGGCGCAGCGAGGACAAGGGCGCGACCTGGACCTCCACGCTCGTGCCCGAAGAGGGTACGAACGAGCCGCGGATCATGGCCATCGACCCGGCGAACTCCGACATCGTCTACCTGCGGGTCATCGGCGCGCTCACCGATTCGATCGTCATCACCACCGACCAGGGACAAAGCTTCAACACGGTGCTCAGCATCAACGGCAAGTTCACCGGCTTTCTCCGCGCCACCGACGGCTCGCTCTACGCCGGCTCCTCGGTGGGAAAGCTCTACCGTCGCGCTCCGGGCGAAACAACCTTCACCGAAGGACCGGGCCCGTTCTTCCGCTGCCTGGGCCAGCGCCCCGGAGAGTCGCGCATCTACGCCTGCGGAGACTTCACCACCAACGGCTTCAGCCTCGGCTTCAGCGACGACAACGGCGCGACCTTCAAGCCGATGATGAGCTTCACCGACATTTTGGGCCCGCTCACCTGCCCGACTGTTGCCACGAATTGCGAAGCGCACTGGGAACGAATCCAAGGCGTATTGGGAATCGGAGGAGATGATGCCGGTACGACGGCGCCTCCGGACGGCGGCGTCGCGGTTCCCGACGCCGGTAACGGCAATGACGGCGGCGGCGTATCCACTCCGCCACCGTCGAGCGGCAAGTCTGGTTGTTCCACGGCGGCGGCAGACGGACTGGCTTTGATGACCTTGGCCGCGCTGTTTCTCAGGAGCAGGAGGAGAAGATCATGAAGCGAATCGTCATCGGAGCGGCCCTCGCGGCGGGAATCGTCTTTGCCTGTTCGTCGAGCGGTCCTTCCGGACCCACGGGCGGGCCGGTGCCCGGCGCGGCCGACACACACTGCGCGCTGCCGGACGGCGGGACCACCGTCCAGGTGACCCACCAGAGCTCTTGCACCATCGTCGCCAACGCCAATGCCACCGCCGACTACGGCGCGACCATGTTCAACGCCGAGGGCGACGACGACGATTGCAAGTACCACGTCAAGTTCAGCTCGACGGACATCCGCGAGAACAGCAACTTCAACCTCATCGTCAGCGCCACCAACAAGACCGACGGCAGCGCGGTGACCGGCGCCAACGTCGATCCGGAGATCTTCCTCAACAACACGCACCCCGCGCCCAACAGCAACTTCAAGACGGTGGAGAGCCCCGCGGGCACGTACACCATCGGACCGTTGCAGTTCGACGCTCCCGGCGAGTGGACCGTGCGCTTCCACTTCTTCGAGCAGTGCGACGACAACGTGGACGACTCGCCGCACGGCCACGCCGCCTTCTTCGTCGAAGTGCCCTGACGATGAGTCTTCGCCTCACCATAGCGGGCGCTTGCTTGCTGCTGGCCGGCTGCGGCGGCACCGATGGCGCGTCGTGCCCCAACGACCTGCCCGCGCAATGTCCGGCAAGCGTACCTGGCTTTTCGTCGGAGATCTCACCGCTGATCAACAACCGCTGCCTGCCCTGCCACGCCCCGGGCGGCCAGGAGTCGGTGACGCCGTTGACCAACTATCAAGAAATCTTTCAGCAGCGCGTCAGCGTTCTGAATCAGGTGTATCACTGCAATATGCCCTTGCCGGGCAATCCGCAGCTGACGGCGGACGAGCGGGCGCTGCTGCTCAACTGGCTCGTTTGCAACTCGCCCGACAATTGAAACGAGGTATCAAATGATGACGCGCAACTCACTCCTGGCAATGCTTCTCACCGCGGCCTCGTTCTCCTGCGGCGGCACCTCCAACAGCTTGCCCGTCGACAACCTCGACGCCGGCGAGGTCATCGACTGCGCCACCGACGCGCGCGTCTTCAACTACCAGGCCGGCATGTCGGTGAAGTCGGCCAGCGGCAACCTCAACTTCCAGCTGCTGTCGTCCAACCCCGGCCCGCCCGCCAAGGGCACGGACATCTGGTCGCTCAAGGTGACCAACGCCGCCGGCCAGTCGCAGACCAACCTGAACATGTCGGTGCTGCCCTTCATGCCCGACCACGGCCACGGCACCTCCATCGACGCGCAGATCACCGCCGGCGCCGACGGCACCTACAGCGTGAAGCCGCTCTACTTCTTCATGCCCGGCGTCTGGCGCATCACCTTCTCCACCGCCGCTCCCAGCGACAACGCCGTCTTCTTCTTCTGCGTTCCGGGTTAGCCGCGCTCGCCGAAGGCGAGTTAGCGGCTACGTTTTATAACGAGGGTTCATGAGCCAGGCATCGAGGTGGATGGTCGTCGCGATCTTGGCTGTGCAAGCCTGCAAGGGCAGCGATTCGTCGCCCGCGCCGCTCCTGACCCGCGACGAGCTGCTCGACCCGCAGACCTGCTCCAGCTGCCACCAGGATCACTACGCAGAGTGGGCGGGCAGCATGCACGCCTACGCCTCGACCGATCCGGTCTTCCTGGCGATGAACAAGCGCGGCCAGCGCGAGACCAACGGGCAGCTGGGCACCTTCTGCGTCAACTGCCACGCGCCCATGGCGGTGCGTGAAGGGCTGACCACCGACGGCCTCAACCTCGACCAGGTGCCGCAGAAGTTCAAGGGCGTCACCTGCTTCTTCTGCCACACGGTCGAGAGCGTGAACGGCGCCCACAACGCGCCCATCACCTTGTCGACCGATCTCGTCTTGCGCGGGGCCCTCACCGACCCGTTTCCGACCGGCCGCACGCATCTCGCCGGCTACTCGCCGCTGGTCGATCGCGAGCAGGCGCAGGCCGCGTCCACCTGCGGCTCGTGCCACGACATCGTCACCGGCCACGGCGCGCAGATCGAGCGCACCTTCACGGAGTGGCAGGCGTCGGCCTTCTCCACCGAGACCGGCACCACCTGCGGCCAGTGCCACATGCCCCAGGCCACCAGCGACACGGTGGCGGCCAACGTGCCGGGCGCGCCGCTGCGGCGGCCGCACAGCCATCTCTTCCCGGCCATCGACAAGGCGCTCACCACCTTCCCGGACACCGACCGGCAGACGCAGGCGGTGCAGGCGCTGCTCGACACCACGCTGCAGACCGCGCTCTGCGTCGAGCCCTTCGCGGGCGGCTCCATCGTCAGCGCCATCATCGACAACGTCGCCGGCGGACACGGCTTCCCCAGCGGCTCGTCGCAGGACCGGCGCGTCTGGACGGAGGTCATCGCTTATCAAGGCACGAACGTCGTCTATCAGTCGGGCGTGGTGCCCGCGGGCCAGGCCGTCACTGCCTCGACCGATCCGGATCTCTGGCTGATGCGCGACTGCATGTTCGACGAGAACAAGTCGCAGGTGGACATGTTCTGGAACGCCGCCAGCTTCGAGGGCAACGCCCTGCCCGCCCTCACCACCTTCGACATCTCTTCGCCGAACTTCTTTCAAACGCACAAGCAGAAGTTCTTTCCCGCGGCCGGAACGACGCCCATCACGCCCACGCCCGACCGCATCACCATGCGGGTGCTGGTGCGGCCCATGGGCCTCGAGGTCATCGACGATCTGATCTCCAGCGGCGATCTCGATGCGTCTGTCCGCGCGCAGATCGGCACGCTCGTCGTCGGCAACACGCTGGAGTGGACGCAGGCCACCGCCAACGCGACTTACGTCGACCGGACCGGCACCGGCGGCACGGTCTTCTGCAAGACCGACACGAACTTGAACGTGGCAGCCGACAGGTTCCCCGCGCTGACCCGGGCCGACTGCCGCCCTTGAGTCCGTGAGAGCCTGCCTCAAGGGACGCCGGCGTCTTCCAGTCCCGGGCAGGGAAGGTGCAGCTTCTCGAAGAGGTCCGCGACGGGCAGCGCCAGGTCCATGGACAGCTTGCCGTCCTGGCTGGTGACCTTGGTCAGCTCGGCCAGCGCCTGCAGCTCCACCTGGTCGTCGCCGAGCTGGCCCTTGAAGAGCTGCATCGCGCCGCGCGCCATCTGCTCCAGCTCGCGCGCGTCCTTGCCCGAAGTGGGGTTGCCCTCGACGGAGAGCGCGACCGAGTCCCAGACGTTGGCCCGCAAGGTGAGGCCGGAGAGGGCGTCCACCAGCGGCTTCAGCTCGGGCGGCGTACCGCTGCCGCGCATGGCCTCCAGATCGCTGCGCAGGTAGAGGTCGCCGTAGATCTCGTCGGGAGCGGCTTCGGAGGTGGGCTCGAGCGCGCGGTCCACGGAGTCGCGGCAGCTGCCGCTGGGGCCAAAGACGACCAGGTTGCCCATCTGCGCCCGGCAGTTGCCGTCGCTGTTGACGATGGTCGCGCCGCGATACTCGTCGCTGCCGCCGGTCGCGCCGGCCTGGAGAAACTTCTGCACCGCCGGCTTGCCCTCGAAGAAGCCGCTCACCACCATGCCGCCGCCGGGAGTGAAGGCCACGCGGTCGAGGTCGCGGGTGAAGTCCAGGCCTTCGACGCCGCTCTCCAGATCGTGAAACTCCTTGGGCAGGCATTTGCGCAGCCGCTCGGCCAGCGGCGTGTTGAAGAGCGCGTTGACGTTGACGAGCGCCACCGTCCCTTTGCTGCCCTGGACGAAGGAGAGCACGCCGTCCTGGCGCTGCCGGGGCCGCAGCGGCGGAGGCTTCACCGGCGGCAACTTCGCGGAGCTGACCGGCGGCTTGCGCTGCGTTGGCTCCTGCCGCGGCTGCGGAAACGCCGGAACGCCGGCCAGCGTGACCTCGCGCCGCCCGCGCGCCTCGCGCGAATTCCACAGCGTCCAGAGCACCGCGCAGATCAGGAGCAAGAGCGCGCCCAGCAGCAGCCGCACATTCTGGCGCTTCTTCTTCATCGCTCGCTCCGCTGCGCCGCATAGAGCGCGATGAGGCCGAACGCGCCGATGAAGAGCGCGGTCAGGCCGAAGGGCGGCAAGAGCGGCGCCTCGCTCGAGCCCAGGCGCATGGCTTGATCCGAGAGCGAGCGGATGCGCGGGAGCAGCGCCGCCAAGAGCGAAACCCAGCTCAAGGCCGCGCCCGGCCGCGCGGCGTCCAGCACGCCGACGATCGACGATGCGCTCACCACCGCCAGCCCCACCGCCGCCGCCGCCAGCCCGCTGCGCACCAGATACGTGAAGCCCAGCTGCAGCGCGTAGATGGCCGCGAACGAGCAGAGGATGGGCACCGGCACCAGCAAGAAGCGCGGACTCACTTGCAGCGAGAGAGAGCGCAGGCCGCCGAAGAGCAGCGCGGTCAAGAAGGCGCACTCGGCCAGCACCAGCGCGCACACCGCGACGAAGATGCCGCCCGCCAGATCTCCGCGGCTGACCGGCTGGGTCAAGATGAGGATGGACCTGCGCGGGTCGAGCAGCGGCGGCGCGAAGAGCGCGGCCAGCGCCACCGTGCCGGGCACCAGCGCCCAGTAGACGAACTCGGCCGCGAGGCCTCCGGCCTTGCGGCCCAGCTCGGCCTCGTCGCTCGCGAGGCTCGCGCCAAAGCGATGCGCAGCGGCCGCCGCGCCACCGACGACGTCGTAGCGCATGCTCCAGAGAAAGAGCCCGACCGCCAGCAGCGCCAGGGCCAGCGCCACCCAGCCGATCTTGCGGGCGATGAGGTCTGCGAAGATCTCTTCCGCCACGCGCCGGACGGCTTTCAGGCCGCGCAGCATCGAGCGCTGCCCGTCTCGAGGTTCTCCCGGCCTGGGCCCCTTGGCGGGCGGCTCCTGCGCTGCGCCCGAGACGGCCGCTTCGAAGCTGGCCTCGAGATCCTGCCGCTCGCGGTGCACCTCGTCGATGAGCGCGCCCTCGGCCCGCAGCCGATCGAGGACCAGGTTCAAGCCCTGCAAGCCGTCGTGGGTAACCAGGACCGCATTGCCCTCCAGTTGCCGCACGCCTTCCAGGGCCTTTTGCAGCGGCGCGGCCAGCACGACCACGCTGGCGCCGGCGTCCTGCTGCTCTTGGATGAGCTCCTCGCGAACCACCCGGCCTTTGTGGAGGATGGCGATGCGCTTGCAAATGCGCTGCGTCTCGGAGAGCAGGTGTGAATTGAGAAAGACCG
>DATBAA010000064.1:0-5387 GCA_036271755.1 Myxococcales bacterium
CGGTGAACGGCCAGACCTTCATGAGCGATGCCTTGAGGCTGGCCGGGGCCGTCAACGTCTTCGCCGACCGCGAGCGCCGCTTTCCGCTGGCGGCGGATCTGGGGCAGGCCATTCCCACCTCGGCCGGAACGCGCGACACGCGCTACCCGCGGATCACCTTGGAAGAGGTGGTGGCGCGCAAGCCCTCATTGATTCTCCTGCCCGACGAGCCGCATCCGTTCAGCGAGCAGGACGCGGCGGTGTTTCGCGGTTTGAGCATTGGCGCAAAGGTCGTCTTGTGCGGCGGCCGTGATCTGTCCTGGTATGGGGCTCAGAGCGTCGACGGGATTCCCCGCTTGCGGTCCCTGATTGATTCCTTGCGATGAAATGGCTCCTCTTCATCTGCGTCTTCTCGCTCCCGGCGCTGGCCTATAACGAGGCCATTCACGGATACGTGACGGGAAAAGCCCTCAGCGGGCCGGAGCTCGACGAGGTCCTGCAGCCGCCGACGCAGGCCGATCTGAACGCCTTTCGCGAGCTCTTCGTCCGGGTGACGAGCAAGCCGCTGCGCGATTCGTATGAATTCAAGCAGTTCCTCATGCTCAACCCCGACGCGCGCGTGCACGGCTTCGATCTCACGCCCGACGACGCCAAGCCGATGACCCGCGCGGCACTGCTGGACCTGGCCGCGCGCTGGCCCGACGACGACCAGCGCAACCGCCACCGGTACTTTCGCGACGACAACCGGCAGATCGTGCGCGGGTCCAACAACCAGCCCATTCCGTATGATCCGGCCACGTTGGACTTCGGCGGCCTCACCGGCACCACCAGCCAGGGCCACGCGCACTATGGGCTCGTTTCAGAGCCATTGAGCAGCGATACCGAGGTCTTGAAGAAAGAGCCCTGGCGCTTTGCCGTTCCGGCGACGGCGCACGCCTATGGCCCGGAGTTCGTTCGCATCTATACCGAGCTGGCCGAGTTGGCCGGAACCAGCACCTTGCCGTCGGCTCCCTGGCTGCAGGCGGTCTTCGCCGGGGCGGCGTTCCACCACTTGGAAGACATGTGCAACCAGATCCACACCGTCCAGGTGGGCATCTACGACTTCTTCCGGGCAGCGTTCGTCCAATCGAAGCTGCGCGATTTGAAGACCATGGGCGGGCTCTTTGGCCGAAGGTATTCATTGAAGCAGATCGGCCTGCGGCTCATCGCCAATCATCATTTGCTCAGCGAGGATCTCTTCGCAAAGAACTTATTGGTCAAACACGAAGTGCCCACGCCGGGCGCGCCGCCTTTGACTCTCGATGACCCGCAGATTCACGGCGACGATCTGTCGACGTCCATCATCAATCTCTCCAGCCGCGAGGCGGCGACGGCGTACAAGCTGTCGTGGACCTACAGCGCGCCTTCTTTGCGGGATGGCGTCAAAGGCCACGAGTTCGGCGATGGCGACGATCCGGACAAATGGGTCTCGGACACGCCCGAAGCCAAGGCCGCCATCCAGCAGGCCAACGAGCTGGGCTGGAAGGGCCTGCGCCGCGCCGCGACCGCGGTCCGGCTGCAGTGGAAGATCATCCGCGCCGCGCAGGACCCGTCGCTGACTCGCGAGGCCGCGTTCCTGACCGACTATCACGCGCAGGCAGCGTTCCGGCGGTCGCAGTACAAGCCGGCCGGCCCCGACGATCTGGGAATCGCCTGGGGCTACCCCTTTTCGGCGCTGCTCCTCATCGCCGTCATCATCTACTTCATCAACCGCCACCGGACCCGGGATAGGTAGAGAGTGCGGTAAGACGAATGGATGAGCCAGGGAATCGAGTGCGTCCTCAAGGTCGCCGTAGGGACCTTGGCCGCGCTCGTCCTGGTGGGGCTCGCGCGCGGCCGTCCGGCCTTCCTGGCCGCCCACCGCCGCCGCGTCTTGCAGGCGCTCGCGGTCTTGGGAGGCCTGGCCTTCCTCAACTTCGGCGGCCTGCACACGGACGGTACCCCGCTGCACCTGTGGGACCAGTATCACTACTTCGTCGGTTCGAAGTTCTTTCCCGAGCTCGGTTACGACGGGCTCTATGTCGCCACCATCCAGGCGCGCCGCGAGCAGCTACCCGAGCTTCCTCCTCCCGCGCGCTTGCGCGATCTGCGTACGAATGCGCTCGTCTCGTTGGCCGCCGCCGCCGATCACACGCGCGAGGTGCGCGCGCGCTTCTCGGACGCGCGCTGGCGCGAGTTCTCCGCGGATGCCGCGCGCTTCTATTTGCGCGACGACATCTTCCTGGACAACGGCCTCAAAGCGACGCCGTCGCACATCCAGATCCTGCGCTTGTTTTCGCGCTGGCTGCCGTTCCGGACGCGCAGCATGTACCTGCTGGCGTTGCTCGACTTCGTGCTGCTGGCGCTGAGCGCCTACGTCATCCATCGCGCGTTCGGCCTCGAGGCGCTGGCGGGGGTCGCGCTGACGTTCGGGATTGGTTTCTGCTCGCGCTACTATTGGGTCGGCGGAGCGTTCCTGCGGCAGGACTGGCTGGCCGCGCTGATCCTCGCCGCCGCCTCGCTGCGATCCGGCCGCAACAAGCTCGCGGGGGCGGCCGTGGCCTATGCGAGCGTGGTTCGCATCTTCCCGGCCATCTTCGCCGGCCCTCTACTGCTGCATTGGCTCATGCGGGGGAACCACCGCGAGGCCGCGCGGTTCCTCGGAATGTTCGCTGCCGTGGCGGCCGCGCTCTTCCTCGCCGGCTGGATTCCGCAGCCCGCGGCCTGGCCGCAATCGATCGCCGGGCTGATCACGCACTCGCGCACCGTCTTTCCCAACTCGGTTGGATTGCGCGTGCCGTTCATCACCAGCTTTGCCAACCTGCGCGGCGGGCTCGTCAACCCGGACACGCTCTATGACTATGTCGCCATCAGCCGCGACTATGCCGCGACCCTGCTGTCGAGGCTCTGGCTGGTGGTGCCGGCGACCATCGCCTTCGTCTGGTTGGCGCTGCGGGCCGCCATCCGCGCGGAGGACGCGGCCGCGGCCTTCGTGCTGGGAATTGCCCTTATCTTCGCGCTCACCGCGCCCACTTGCTACTACGGCACTTACTTCGCCTTGATGCCGCTGGTGCGTCCGGTGCGGACGGCGGCCGTCTTTCTCGGAGCCTCGGTGCTGACCTACGCCGTCGCGATCGCTGTCCTGGCCATGTCCAGCGCGGGCTGGATGCAGCTCAACGGCGCCGCGGTCTTCGGCCCCGCGTCGCTCTTGCTCGGCCTCGCGCTCATCGACTGGATGCTCCACTTCCCGGTCCGCGCCAAAGCATGAAGAGCCCCGCGCCACTCGACGCAGGCAGGCTGCCGGGGCTCGATGGCCTGCGCGTCCTCTCGGTGCTGGTCATCATTTTCTATCACCAGGGCTTGCTCCCTTTTGGCTGGATTGGAGTGCAGGTCTTCTTCGTCCTCTCCGGGTACCTCATCACCCGGCTGCTGTGGAACGCGCGCGAGCGGCCGCTGGGACGGTACCTCACGGGCTTCTGGGGGCGGCGGGTGCTGCGCATCTTTCCGCTCTACTACGGCGCGCTCGTGGCGCTCTCCGTGCTGGCCTTCGCCGCCGGCAAGGGCCAGATCCTCAAGCTCTCGCTGCCGTATCTCGCGACCTATACCTACAACCTGTGGAGCGCGACCGCCGCCTACCGCGAGTCGCGCTACTTCAGCCACTTCTGGTCGCTGTGCGTGGAGGAGCAGTTCTATCTGCTCTGGCCTTTCCTGATCTACGTCTGCCGGCGCGGGCCTTTGAAGGCCGTGCTCGCGGCGATCGTCCTCGCCGGTCCGCTGATCCGGCTGGCCGAGGTCTTCATCTTGCGCGCTTCTCCGGGCGCGAACCCCCTGACCGATCTCAGCGTCTATGTGCTGACGCCGACTTACTTCGACGGCTTTGCCATCGGCGCCTGGGTGGGGCTCTTTCCGCTGGGCGGAAAGAAGGGCGCATTCTTCGCGTCATTCGCGTTCCTGGTGATCGCAACCTGGCTTGCCTTCCAGCACTCGAATGGATTGAGGGATACCAGCGGAACGGGGCCGGGCTATGTGCTGATCTGGGGATATAGCCTCGTCAATCTCTTCGCCGCGCTGCTGATCGACTGCCTCGTCTTCCGCAAGCTCGCGCCGCGGTTCTTCGATGCGGGGCCCATGCAGTACCTGGGGAAGATCTCGTACGGCCTCTACGTCTTTCACCTGCCCATCCAGACGATGCTGGAGCAGGCATTGCCGCGCGCCGGCGTGTGGCCGCGGCTCGGCTTGCAGCTCATCTTGACCGTGGCTGTCTCCGCGCTCTCCTTTCGTTTCTGGGAGCGGCCGTTCCTGGCGCTGAAAGACCGCTTCAGAGCCTAGGCAGCCGCGGTGTCAATCCGGCTTGGAATCGTCGTCCGAGAGCTTCGCGATCACCAGGTCGAGCAGGGCCCGCAGGCGGGCGAGACGTTTCAGGTCGCGGTGATAGCCGACGTAGGTGTCGCGGCCGGGCGGGTCTTCCCCCAGGTTCAAGCGTTTGACCCCGGCGAGCGCGTCGCCGAGCGGGCGCGGCAAGACGGCCACGCCGGTGCCCTCGGCGCACATCCGGGCCTGCACGTCGCGGTTGTTGCTGCGCGAGACGACGTGCGCCCGGGGAAGAATTCGTCTGAGCCAGACCGCGTCGGGCATCCTTGAACGGCTGGATGCGGAACACCAGGTCCGCCTCCCGGCGCGGCAGGCTGTACAAGCGCGCGTCGGTGAGCAGCTCGACCTCGACGCGCTCCGCGTGCGGAAGGACGGCGGCGCCCTCTTCCGTGAGCACGAAGCCATCGCCAAACAATCTCGCAGGCCGCAAACTCTTGCCCATGACGAAGACGACCATGACGGCAGCGGTGCTCGAAGCTCCCGGCGCGCCATTCCAGGTCCAGCAGATCGCGCTGCCGGTGCCGGCCGCGGGGCAGGTGCTGGTGCGCATCAAGGCGAGCGGTGTCAGCCCGCTGGACCTCAAGATCGGCGCGGGTCAAGCCGCGCACGCGCGTCATCCGTTTCCCGCGATCCTGGGAGTCGATCTCGCGGGCGTCGTCGAGGCGGCCGGAACGGGCGTCACCGCCTTCCGGCCCGGAGACGAGGTGTACGGGCTGACCGGCGGCGTGGGCGGGGTGCCAGGGTCGCTCGCGGAGTACGCTGCGGTCGACGCGGAGCTGCTTGCGCCGAAGCCCGCGAACCTCTCCATGCGCGAGGCGGCCTCGTTGCCGCTCGTGCTCATCACGGCCTGGGAAGGTCTCGTCGATCGCGCCGGAGTGCACGCCGGGCAAAACGTCCTGGTGCAAGGTGCGGGCGGCGTCGGGCAGATCGCCATCCAGATCGCGCGCGCGTTCGGAGCGCGGACGTTCGCGGTGGACTCGGCGCCGAAGAAGGCCCTCATCGAGCAGCTGGGCGCGACG
>DATBAA010000065.1:0-5233 GCA_036271755.1 Myxococcales bacterium
GGTCAACCAATCCTTTGCCCGCCATTGGTTCTCCGGGCAAAGCCCCATCGGCCACCGCATCACCTTCGATGACGGCAAGAGCTGGGCGCAGATCGTCGGCGTGGCCGCGGACGTGAAGCAGCACGGACTCGAGGTCGAGCCGGCGGACGAGATCTATGGCGGGGTCGGCGACTCGCGCGATCTGCGGCTGGCCTTGCGCGCCCGCGGACAGCTGCCGGGCCTGGAGCGGATGGTGCGCGAGATGGTGCGGTCCATCGACCCCGAGCAGCCCGTGTCGGAGGTCAGCACGCTGCTGGAAGTCCGCGCCGAAGCCTTGGCTCCGCCGCGGCTGACCGCGTTGCTCCTCGGCGGCTTCGCGCTGCTGGCGCTCTTCATCACCGCCGCCGGCATTGGCGGGGTGATCGCTTATTCCGTCAGCCAGCGAACGCAGGAGCTGGGCATCCGTCTCGCGCTCGGCGCGCAGCCGGCGGAGCTCCTCGTCATGGTGCTTCGCCAGGGAATGGGCCTCGTCGGTCTCGGCCTCGCGCTGGGTGCTGCCGGCGGAGTCGCGCTGTCTCGAGCGATGGCTGGCCTGGTCTTCGGCATCGCCCCCAGCGACCCCATCACCTACGCCGCCGGAGCCGCCCTGCTGGCCTTCGTCGGCGCCTGCGCCTGCTTCATCCCGGCCCGCCGAGCGGCCAGCGTCGACCCGATCATCTCGCTGCGCGCCACCTGATACGGTTCAGGAATGGGGGGCTTGATACCTTTCGTGGCGAGGCTGTTCTTGGTCTGCATCTTCGTCCAGGGTGCGCTCGGCAAGATCACCGGCTGGTCAGGGCAGGCCGAATATATGTCTCGCCATGGACTGCATTTCGTTCAACCCTTGCTGGCCGCGGCGTTGGTGATCGAAACGCTCGGCGCTCTTTGCCTGCTGCTGGGGATCTGGACGAGGACCGCTGCCGGCATCCTCTGTGTCTATCTGCTGGCGGTCAGCGTGATGCTGCACGACTTCTGGGCGGTCCAGAACGGCGGTCAGCTGCAGACGCATTTCTTCAAGAACCTGGGCATCTGCGGCGGCTTGCTGATGGTGGCGGCCTTCGGCCCGGGCCGCTGGGCGCTGCGAGAGGTTCGCTGACTCGCCGGAGGAGCCGTCTTCGCGGCAACTAGTGGGCGAAGCCGAAGTACATGATCTCGACGAACTGCTCGGGCTTGCGGAACTTGCCCCACACTTCGTCGAACTCGCGCGTCGGCTTCGCGGCCAGCACCTGATTGAGCGTCTTGCCCTCGGCCACCAGCGCCTTCACCCGCCCGGCCACCGTCGAGATCATCTGCCGGTAGGCGATGACGTCCTTCTTGTGCGAGAGCGGCCCATGCCCGGGAATGACCTGCGTCTGCTCGTCGATGGTGGGTAGAAAAGCGTCGATGTCGCGAATGATTCCCTCGACCGAGCCTTTGTTCCCCACGTCGATGAAGGGATAGCGATAGGCCGCGAAGACGTCGCCCGTGTGGACCACGTTGGCCTTCTTGAAGCGGATGAACGAGTCGCCGTCGGTGTGCGCCGGCGGCACGTGGGTGGCGGTGATCTCCTCGCCGTTGAAGTGGAACGTCACGGTGTCGTTGAAGGTGATGACCGGCAGCGCCGCCTTGGGGCTGGGCGGCAGCTGCTTCTTGAGCAGCTCGATGACGCCGGCGTTGGCCATGCGCTGGTAGACGTTGTCGTGCGCGACGATGAGCACGCCGGCCTTGCCCAGGTTCTCGTTGCCGCCCGTGTGGTCGAAGTGCCAGTGGGTGTTGATGAGAAAGCGGACGGGCTTGTCCGAGATCTGCTTGATGGCCGCCAGGATCCTGGGCGTCAGCGGCGCGTATTGATCGTCGATCATCATTACGCCGTCGTCGCCGGCGGAGACGGCGATGTTCCCGCCTTCTCCCTCCAGCATGTAGAGGTGCTCGGCCACTTTGGTGGTCTTGATCTGGACGGCATCGAAGTTCTGGGCCGAGGCAGCGGTGGCAAACGCCGCGGCGAGCGCGAAGAGAGCAAATTTCATCTGGCCAGCTTAGCCCACCGATGGTGATAAAATCTCGCCAATGACCGGGACGGTGCTCATCGACCGCTACGTGCTCGGCGCCGTCCTCGGACGGGGCGGCATGGGTCTCGTGCACCAGGCCGTCGATCGCAAGCTGCAGCGCGAAGTGGCGGTGAAGCTGCTCAGCTCGGCCACCGCCGACGGCGAGCAGCTGCGCCGCTTCAGCCGCGAAGCGCTGGCCGCGGGTTCGTTGCAGCACCCCAACGTGGTGGGCGTGTTCGACACGGGCGAACAGCAGGGGCGGCCGTTCCTGGTCACCGAGCTATTGCAGGGCGAGACGTTGCGGCAGCGCCTCGCACGCGGAGCCATTCCGCTTTTGCAGGCGCGCTCCTGGGCAGAGCAGCTGGCGGCGGGTCTTTCGGCGGCGCACGCGAAGGGGCTGGTCCATCGCGATCTGAAGCCGTCGAACATCTTCATCACCAGCGACGGCTTCGTGAAGATCCTCGACTTCGGCCTGGTTCAGCTGGCCGAGTCGTTGGAGCCCGATTCGCATCGCATCGCCGGGACCATCGGATACATGGCTCCCGAACAGGTGCGCGGCTTGCCCGTCGATGCCCGCGCCGACCTCTTCAGCTTCGGCGTCGTCTTGTACGAGATGCTCGCGGGCAGGCGCGTTTTCGCCGGCAAGTCGAGCACCGAGACGAGCTACGACATTCTTTTGCGCGAGCCGCCGCCGCTGCCGGATTCGGTGCCGGCCGGCCTGAGGCGGCTGGTCTACCAATGCCTGGCGAAGGATCGCGACCAGCGGCCCTCGTCCGCGGGCGAAGTTCTCCGTCTGCTGCGGGCTCCCGGACCCGAGCGCCGGCTCCGGCTGCCCGCAATCGCGCTCTCGCTTCTGGCCGTAGCCGCGCTGGTGGCCTTCTGGCACGACCGCCGCAATACGCCGGTTCCTGCCGGCACCGTCGCCATCTTCGCCTTCGACGCGCCTGGCTTGCCCGCCAGGGCCTCGCTCGCGGCCGGCATGAATGATCTGCTCAGGCGAGATCTCCAGGCGACGGCGCTGCGCCCGCTCGACGACTCTCTGCTCGATCAGCCCCATCCGGGCCTTGCCAGCCTTCGACGAGACGCCGTGAAGCTGCGCGCGTCCTATTTCGTCTTCGGACACCTCGCGGAGCGAGGCGGCGACCTGACGCTGACCGCCGAGCTTCACGACACCGAATCGGAGCGGTTGCTCACCTCCGCCGCCGCGCGCGGCAAGCCTTCCGACCTTTTGCAGCTCGTGCGGCAACTCTCCGATCAGCTGCAGCGGCGGCGCTTGAATTCCGCCGAATCCGCGGCGCGGCTCGAGGAGCTGCAACGGCTCACCACGCCGTCCTTTCCTGCGCTGCAGGCGTGGCTCGACGGCCGGCTGAACTGGTCAAGCTCGAACTACGAAGCGGCGACCGGAGACATGACCCGAGCCGTGCGCCTGGATCCGGAGTTTGCGCAAGCGATCGCAGACCTGGCGAGGTTGGCCGCTTCGTTCCGCCCCGAGGCCAGCGAAGAGGCCATCCGGCAATCGCTCTTGCACCTGGAGCGCCTCTCGGTCGGCGATCGAATGGCAGTTCAGGCGCTGGCGCTGCAGAGAGCCGGAGACTTGAAGAAGGTGCAGGAGTTCCTGGCCGGCGCCGCTCGCGAGCATCCCGACGATCTCGAGACCAGACGATTGATCTCTGGGTATGCGTTCCATCGGGGACCATTGATGGGGCTCTCGCCGCAAGAGGCGATGGACTCTTTGCAGCGGCAGTTGGAGCTGGATCCCATGGATGGCGAGGCCTTGGGCCGCCACACCGAGCTGGCCATCTTGCGCGGGGAGCGCGCCGCCGTCGCCGAGCTCGCCGACCGGATGATCTCTCGCGTCGACAACGAGGTGGAGCGCGCCTACTACCAGCTGGCCAGCGCCTGGGCTCGCGGGGACCAGGCCTCGCACGACGAGGCGATGGCGGTGCTGCGGCGGCCGCGTGCCGAGCAGCACATCGCCCGCGTGGCGCTGCTTCAGGTCGCGGCGCAGATGAACGGATCGGACGATCTCCAGACGCTCGCCGCTCTCTTCCCCTTGGCCGAGCCTCGCCAGGGGTTCCAGGCACGGGCGCTGGCGGATCTCGTCACCGGCCACATCGACGCTGCCCGGCGCGACGTCGAAGCGGGGCTCGCGGCGGGCGCCGGCGGCGACAGCGCTTACTACCTGCCGTGGATCGACGCGTTGGACCTCGTCTCGCCCTCGCCGGAGCAGTTGGCCCAGGCCCGCGCCACGGCGGCCCGACTGGAGGTCAGCAAGGACCCGACGCGCGCCGCCGCCAAGCTGTCGCTCATCGGCGCGCTGGCGTTGCGCGCGAACGATCTCGAAGCGGCCCGGCAGGCCGTCCACGCGCTGGAGGCGCTGGCCGAAATTCCCGGCTCGACCATCGTCGCGGACCACGCTCTGGCGTTGCGCGCGCGGATCCTCGCGGCGGAGGGCGACCCGGCGGCGGCCCTTCAAACCTATGATCGGCAAAGGCTGATCATCCCCGAGCGCTACACCCACTTCTACCGGCGCCCGCGCGACCACTTCTTCCGCGCCTCGTTGCTGGTGGCGCTGGGCAGGCCGCGAGAGGCGCTGCCGCTCTACGAAGCGCTGGCGATGCACAGCCTGATCGACGCCGCGTTCTATCCGGCAGGTCAATTGCACATCGCACGCATCTACGACGGCTTGGGCGAAACGGAACGGGCCATCGATCATTACGAGCGATTCGTGGCGATGTGGCGCGATTGCGACCCCGCCGAGCGGCCCGCGCTGGAGAGCGCCCGAGAGCGGTTGCAACAGCTGCGCGCTGCCCATTGAGCCCGGGGACGGTTCTACCTCCATTCTTGCCGTCGATCTTCAAGCTTCAATTGGGCCGCGGATGGAAAGCCGCAGTTGGCATCAAGCGTTGGTTCGTGAGTCGATGAAGAGGGCAGCATGGCTTCAATTGGGCTGCGGATGGAAAGCCGCAGTTGGGCCACCATCTCGGCGTTCCAGCCCTCGTCGTTCGCGTTGCTTCAATTGGGCTGCGGATGGAAAGCCGAAGTTGGCCATCCTGATCGCGCGCATCCCGAAAGAGCTGCAGGCGCTTCAATTGGGCTGCGGATGGAAAGCCGCAGTTGGCCGCCGAGCGCTATCCCTTCCTTGGGAAGCCTGCCTGGCTTCAATTGGGCTGCGGATGGAAAGCCGC
>DATBAA010000066.1:0-6084 GCA_036271755.1 Myxococcales bacterium
CGCGGGCGCCGATCCGCGGGCGCTCATCGAGGCGCGCGCGCAATACACCATCTTCGGCGGTCTCATCGCGGTGTTCCTCTACGTGGCGTGGCCCACGCGCGGAGAGCGTCAGGCCGGCGAAGCGGCGGCGACGCTGCTCGAGGCCTATCGCCGCTACTTCGAGTTGATCACCAATCGCTATCGCGGGCTCCAAGTCAGCGAAGAAGAGATCGACAAGGTCAGGCTCGCCACCCGCACCGCCCGCTCCAACGCCGAGCTCGCGGTCGATGCGCTGGAGGGCGAACCCTCCGCTGCCGGGCGGCGCGCGCTCTACAGCGCCCTGGGCGCGGCCTCCAACCGCTTCGTCCACGCCGTGATGATGCTCAACGCCAGCGACGACGAGCCCCTGCGCGACGAAGACTTCGCGCTCTTCTGCGCCGAGGTGAACCGCACGCTGCTGCTGCTCATCCGCGCGATGCGGGGCGAGAACGTCAACGCCAACGAGTTTCCCGATCTGCGCGAGATCTACGAGCGCCTCGTCAAGAGCAGCGGCGAAACGCGCGCGCTGCTGCTGAGCGAATTGGACCGCATGACCAACAGCGTGAATACGTTGAGCGAGCGCGTCGCCATTCTCCGCCGCGCCGGTACCTGAAAGCTACTTCCGCCTGAGCGTGGCGCGGATGGTTGCGTTGACGCCGCCCGAGAAGGTGCCGGTCCAGGTCGCGTAGCCCTTGAGCTCGAGGCGGATCTTCACCCGCGTGTTCTTGCCGAACTCGTTGACGCTGACCAGCGGCGTGCTGCCGGTCTCTTCGCTCTCGATGAAGACCGTGGCGCCGGGCGGGTCGCTCAGCACGGAGACGGCGGGTGCGCCGCTGGCTTCGCTCGGCGTTCCCAGCTTCTCCGCCGGCGGGGTGTCGTCGACGACTGCTTGTGCCGGCGCGGCCACCTGCGAAGGCTTGCGCACCATGAAGAAGATCGCGGCCGCGCAGACGAGCAGCACGGCGGCGCCAATGGCGATGGGCCCCCGCCGCGAAGGCTTGCGCGGCGCTTCTTCGGGAAGCTGCTCGGGCTCGACCGGCTTCCGCTCGGCCAGCTCCAGCGGCAGGTCGATGGGCGGCTCCTTCGTCCACGTGCTCTCTTCGCGGCGCTGATCCCTGGGCAGGTAGAGCCCCTCGATCTTGCCGTCGCGCGACAGGGACGCCGCCGGCGACCACTCGTCGTTCTTCTCTTCGTCGTCCGGATCCATCGGCATGAGCAGGTCCCCGCAGCCGGATACCATCGCGCCCCGGCTCGATTCAATCCCGGATAGAGTCGCTGGAATGGCGAGCTTGCGCACCTCACTGCGGGAAAAGCGGCAGCAGGCCGGCCTCACGCAGGAGGAGCTGGCGGACCGCGTGCAGCTGTCGCGGCAGGCGCTCAACTCCATCGAGAAAGGGCACGCCGGGCCTTCCACGCAGGTGGCGCTGCTGCTCGCGCGCGAGCTGCGCTGCCGGGTGGACGAGCTCTTCTGGCTGCCGCCGGCTGGAGGCGAGGTCGCGGCGGAGGCTGCTTCACCCCAGGCGCAGCGGAAGGGCGCCCGGGTGGCCATGGGGCTGGTCGCGGGCAGCTGGATCGCGCATGCGCTCGAGCCGTCCGACCCGGCTTCGCTCTCGCAAGCGGCGGACGGCATCGTGCTTGCGCGCGAGGGCCGCAAGGCGCGCGTCTCCTTCCTGGCCGACGAGCCTCGCGACAACCTGCTGCTCTGCGGCTGCGATCCCGCGCTGGGGCTCCTGGCCGCGCGGGTGGCGCAGACGGGCGCCGTGCGGCCGCTCTGGCTGCCCTTCGCCAGCGACAGCGCGCTGCTCGAGCTCTCGCGCGGGCGCGCGCACCTGGCCGGAGCGCACCTCTTCGACGAGGAGACGGGCGAGTACAACGTGCCGTTCGTGCGGCGGGCTTTCGCCGGCAAGCCGATGCTGGTGATCACGCTCGCGCACATCGAAGAGGGCTTCGCGTCCCGCAAGGGCGACAAGATTCGCAAGGTGGAGGACCTGGCGCGCAAGGGCGTGCGGCTGGTGAATCGCGAGACGGGGGCCGCGGCGCGCAAGCTGCTCGACAGGGTGCTGCGCAAGTCGGGAGTGCCCTCGGGCGAGCTGCGCGGCTACGGCGATCTGGCGCGCGGGCACCTGGACGTGGCCTCGCGGATTGCGACCGGCGTGGCGGACGTGGGCGTGGTCGCGCGGGCCGCCGCGGTGGCCTTCGGACTGGACTTCACGCCGCTCGCGAAGGAGCGCTTCGACCTGGTGGTGCCCAAGCCGCTGGCGTCCGACCCGCGGCTGCTCGGGCTGCTCGAGACCTTGGAGGGCCGCGCCTTCCGGAGGGAGCTCGCGAGCCTGGGCGGCTACGACGCGACGGCCGCGGGAAGAGTCGTCGCGGAGCTGGCGGCATAGCGCCGTTCAGTCGTGGATGCGCAGCTGCAGGTGCGAGACGAGCAGGGGAGCCACCTCGCGCGGGGCCTCCAGCATGGGCAGGTGGCCGCTGCCCGCCACCACGTGCAGCCTCGCTCCTGGAATGCCCGCGGCCAGCGCCGCCGACTCGGCCCGCGAGATGATCTGATCCTTCTCCCCCGCGATGACCAGCGCCGGCCACCTCCACTGCGCCAGCTCCGCGGTCCGGTCGGGACGCGCGGCCATCCCGCGCATCGCGTCGGCGATTCCCTGCGCCGTGGCGCGGCCGGCGAGGCCGAAGACGTGCTGCAGCAGCGCGGGCGGCGGCTCCAGCGCGAGCAGCTTGGGCACGAAGTCCGCCAGCACCGCGTGCGCGCCTTTCTCGAGCGCGAGCCGGGCCTGCTTCTCGCGGTTCTCGCGGCCGGCCGCCGTGTCGCCGTTGGCCCGGGTCGAGACCAGCGCCACCGCCGACAGCCGCTCGGGATACTTCTTGGCGAAGGCCATCACCGCGTAGCCGCCCATCGAACAGCCCACCAGCGCCGCCCGCCGCGCGCCCAGCACATCCAGCGCGCAGGCAGCCAGATCGGCCACGGACTCCATCGAGAGCGGCCCGCCCAGCGGCGGCGTCCCTCCAAAGCCGGGCGCATCGAGCGCGGCCGCGCACAATCCAGAGTTGCCGCAGGCCCGCAGCACCTCGTCCCAGGCGTCGGCGTGCAGCGGAAAAGGATGCAGGAAGAGCGCGACCGGCGCTCCGGCAGGGCCTTCCACGCGAAGCAGCGCCGGCCGGCCGTCGTGCAGGATGGCGAGGTGCATGGCCGAAGCCTACCAGGAAGGCTACTGGCCTACGACCGCGATGGCCCCGCGCACCATCTGCATGGGGCAGGCGAAGGCCAGCTCACCCGAGGCGGGCGCCGTGGCCTTCACCTCGACGGTGGCGTTCATCGGCAGCATGTGGCGCACCGGGTCTCCTTGCACATCGACCGCGTCGGCGCAGGTCTCGGCCTTGCGGGTGATGCGCAGGACGACCTTCTGCCCGGGCGCCACCTCCACCCGAGGCGGCTCGAAGCCCTTCTGGGTGACGGTGATATCGAAAGCCTGGGGTGCTTCAGTCTTGACCGGGCGCTGCTTGGCGCAACAGACGAGCAGGCAGGCGGCGAGAAACCAAAGGCGCATTCCCGCTATCTGATTTCGGTCGCGGCCTGGAAGCAAGCGAATCCGGCGCAGGTTGTGATTGCGTACTTCTCGACAAACGCGGTTTCGTGCCATGATCCAACGATTCGGGAGCCTTTCATGAACACACTGGGCATCGAACAGCGCGACAAGGCCTCGCTCCGCGAGGGGTACAGCCTTGGCGTGCGGCGGTTCGAGATCGCCAGCATCGTGGTCTATGCGCTCTCGATGGCCTGGCTGCTGGCCCACATCGCCTCGAGCGTGGCCGGGGCTCCCTGGCTGGCGCTGAGCGCCTTCATGGCCGGCTTCGTCGGGGCGGACTTCGTCTCCGGCTTCGTCCACTGGGCCGCCGACACCTGGGGCACGCCCGAGTGGCCGGTGGTGGGCAAGGCGCTCATCCGCCCGTTCCGCGAGCACCACGTCGACCAGACCGAGATCACCCGGCACGACTTCATCGAGACCAACGGCAACAACTGCTTCGTCTCCATCTTCCCGACCGTGGGCGCGGCGCTGCTGCCGCTCAACGGCACCGTCTCCGTCTTCGCGGCCGAATTGATGTTCGCGCTCAGCTTCGCGGTCTTCGGCACCAACCAGTTCCACAAGTGGGCGCATATGAAGACGCCCCCCAAGGCAGTGGCCTTTCTCCAGCGCATGAACCTCTTGCTGCCGCCGGATCATCACGCACTGCATCATTCCGCGCCGTATGCGAAGTACTACTGCATCACGGTCGGCTGGCTGAACGAGATCCTCTTCCGCGCCCGCTTCTTCCAGGTGCTGGAGCGGATGATCACGGCCACGACGGGGATGCTGCCGCGCGAGGACGACATTGGCGCGAACGCGGCGCGGATTGTTTCATCTGAGTCTAAAGTCCTACTAGCTGACACTCGGGAGCCAGTAGTCAAGCCCGAATAAAGTTACGTTTACAAAGCCCGCGCGGTTTGTGTACGGTCTGTATCGTGAATCGCCGTACTCCGCTGCGTGTGCAGCCCTTCAATCCAAAGACCACTACCGCGAAGCTGCGGCGCTTGCTCTCGCCGCGTTGGGTCGTCAAGCGCGTGGTCGCCACGGCTTACGCACTGCGCAATCCAGAGGCGCCGTGGATGGTCGCGGCCGCCCTGGCGCACGTCGAGCGCTGGCTGCGGCGAGAGCACCTGGTCTTCGAGTGGGGCACGGGCTTCTCCACGCCCTGGCTGGCCAAGCGAGCGGGCAGGGTGATTGCGGTCGAGCACGACCCGCTCTGGCATCGCAAGACGCTCAACACGCTCAAGGAGAAGGGCCAGGACGGCAACGTCGACGTCCGGCTGGTGGATGAGGACGACTACGTAGCTCAAATCGAGAGCTTCGCCGCCGACTCCATCGACTTCATCCTCGTCGACGGCGTCCATTCGGCGCCGGCGCTGGCCGCCTCCATGCCCAAGCTCAAGCACGGCGGCATGCTGGTGGTGAACGGCGCGCACCTGATCCTGCCGTCGGACAGCACCACGCCCAACGCGCGCTCGCGCGGAGACGGGCAGGACGAAGCCTTGGATCCGGCCGAGCTGGTGGACTTGATGCGCTGGCGCTTGAAGTGGGAGAGCGACGGCATCAACGACACCGCGGTCTTCTGGAAACCGTAGCAGCCCAGATTCAATCGACGAAGGATTGATTTCTGGCTACCGGCGGAGGCCCTTTGATCTGCGGGTCTTCGGTCAATCCGAGCAATTCACGCAGCGGAATGGTGGGGTCGAGCGCGCGGCGGGGGCGGCCTTCGCGCAGCGTGTAGCGGTTGCAGCGGCCGACGCGGACGCGCAGCAGATAACCTTCGTGCTCCAGCTCGGCGACGATGCGCTGCACGGCCCGCTCGGTGATGCCGATGCGCTCCGCTACTTCGCGCAGGGTCAAGCTGGGAAAGAGCGCCAGGCAGCGCAATACATAAGCGTGGTTCGTCAAGAAACCCCAGGTCGGCTCGCTCATGCGCGCAATCCTGCACGAGGAAATTACGCCGTCCAGAATTCGTCTCAGTGCGCGCCGGCCGCTTTGCTCCAGGCGGCCAGCGAATCCTTCCGCTGCGCGATCTCCGCGACGATGCGCGCGGGGTCCACCGAGACCACCACCAGATTCGCGGCCGATCTCACTCCGGGCGGCACGGGGATCTCCTGCCGCAGCGGCAGATAACCCGGCACGCGAGCCACCAGGAGCGCCTCGATGTTCTTGCCCGCCAAGGCCTCGGCCAGGCTCTTCGCGGAGGCCGATGCGTCCTTGCTGACGGCCAGCGCGGTCGGCCAGACGAAAGTCCCGATGGTGCGCTGGTTGGGATAGACGGCCGTGACGTGCGCCGCGCTGGCCACGGCTTGCGCCGCCTCGTCGCTGGCCAGCAGGCCGACGATGGCCCGCTTCTCCACCACCGCCGCGCGCACCTCTGCGTCGGTCGCGTAGACCTGCGGCTCGTTCGCCTTGAGCTGCGCAAGCCAGGTGTCCATCCGCTCCGCGCCCCAGGCCTGGTAGAGCGCCGCGAAGTGCGCCAGCGCCATGC
>DATBAA010000067.1:0-4604 GCA_036271755.1 Myxococcales bacterium
TGGGGTACCGCTGTCCGGAGCCGGGCCGACGTCGATGGGGGAGCTGTTCTTGCCGCAGGCGAACGCGGAGGCGGCGAGCAACGCCGCGAGGGTTCTCTGGTGGATCAAGCAGTCTCCATTCCGCGACAAGACACCGGAAGCGGAGCAAAAGTAAATGACGTGCTAGCTTCCGGCGAATGAGAGCAATCGCCGGTCGAGGAGTAGCCGCGGTCATCGTCTGTGGAGCGGTCTTTGGCGCGCGCGCCGACACGGTGGTGGTCACGGCGGCGCGGATGGTCGACGTGCTGAGCGGGAAGACCGTGGACCGGCCGCAGGTCACCATCGTCGACGGCCGCATCTCGGCGCTGGGCACGCAGGGCTCGCCCATTCCGCCCGGTGCCCGCCGCGTCGACTTGCCGGGCATGACGCTGCTGCCCGGGCTCATCGACATGCACGTTCATCTCACCTCCGATCCGCATTACAGCGGTTACCGGCGGCTGCAGTTCACCGACAACTTCTGGACCGTCACCGGCGTGGCCAATGCCAAGAAGACGATCGAGGCGGGCTTCACCACCGTGCGCAACGTCGGCTCGGCCAACTACGACGACGTCGCCATCAAACAGGCCGTCGATCTGGGCGTGATTCCCGGGCCGCGCATCGTGCCGGCGACTTATGCCATTGGCGCGACCGGCGGGCATTGCGACACCACCGAGCTGCCGCCGTCCGTGAGCGTGCCCAAGCCGGCGGTCGCCAACGGCCCAGAAGAGATTCGCGCGACGGTTCGCAAGCTGCGCAAGTACGGCGCCGAGGTGATCAAGTTCTGCGGCACCGGCGGCGTCTTGTCCAAGACCGACAGCGTCGGCGCGCAGCAGTACTCACTCGTCGAAATGAAAGCGCTGGTCGAAGAAGCGCATATGTTGGGGTTGAAGGTCGCGGTGCATGCCCACGGCACGTCGGGTATCAAGGACGCCATCCGCGCGGGCGTGGACACCATCGAGCACGCCAGCCTCGCCGACGAAGAGGCCTTTGCCCTGGCCAAGGAGCACGGCACCTGGTTCTCGATGGACATCTACAACGACGACTACATCCTGGCCGAGGGCGAGAAGAACGGCGTTTATAAAGAATCATTGGAGAAGGAGCGGATGATTGGTTTGAAGCAGCGCCAGACCTTCCAGGCCGCGTTCAAGGCGGGCGTGAAGATGGTCTTTGGCACCGACGGCGGCGTCTATCCGAACGGCTACAACGCGCGGCAGTTCGCCACCATGGTGCAGTGGGGAATGACGCCCATGCAGGCCATCCAGGCAGCCACCGCGCGCGCCGCCGAGGCGCTGGGGCGGACGAACGACGTCGGCGCCATCGCTCCGGGTAGATTCGGCGATCTCATCGCGGTCGCGGGCGATCCGCTGGCCGACGTGAAGATCCTGCAATCCGTCGCCTTCGTGATGAAGGGCGGCGAGGTCATGAAAGGCCCGTGACGCTTACCGCGCGGCCGCGTTGCCGGCGATGGAGAACGCCAGGAAGATGCCGCCGATCACCAGCGTGGCGATGTTCCAGCCGCTGAACCGCGAATTCCGGATGCTCTCCGGCGCTTTGATCTGCCGCAGCTCTTCGATGGCCAACACCGCCGGCAGCAGCGCGAGATCGGCGGCGACGCTGATCAGCGAGATCAATCCGGGCATCCGGAAGGTCATCTTCCCGGCGATGTAGAGGAAGGTGAAGAGCCCCGGGCTGTATTTGGCATAGACGCCGCCGGCCTCCGCGTTGGAGCGGATGCGCTTGAGCAGCGGGTAGATGAAGAAGACCGAGAAGAACGCGCGCGCCAGCGGAGAGACGGCCTCGTTCTGCCGGTCGCGGACCATCTTCCACTGCTTGTAGGTCCAATAGATGCCGTAGATGCCGAAGGAGCAGATGCTCAAGAGGACGAACTTCGGGGCCGAGACGCTGAACCAGATCACCTCCGCGGTGCCGGCCGCGACGCCGGACCGCAGGTCGCGCATCTCCTCGTCCTTGCAGCTGCCGCAGACCGGGCGGCCCTGCAGCTCGATGAGGCAACTTCCGCAATAGGTCTGGCCGCAGCGGGCGCAGGCGGTGAGGCCAGCCAGCACCTCCGGATGATTACGGCAGCCACTTTCAAGCTTCTCGGCGGTATTCAACGGTTCCCCCTCCTGCTCGTTTACTTCAATAGAGGTAGCAGGAGCCGGGTGCTGGAATCAATCCTTACCGCGGACGCAGGTGCACGCTCAGGCCCGCGGGGAACATGGTGAAGGAGAACTCCTCGCGCACATCGGTCGCCGGTACGGCGCGAGTGACTTCGAAGCCCTGATAGAGCGTCGCCAGCACCAGGCGAAGCTCGAGCAGCGCCAGCGAGCGCCCGGGACAGATGCGCGGACCGGAGCCGAAGGGGAGATGCGCGCGAGGCTCGTGCACCGCCGGCGGGTTGAGCCAACGCTCGGGCCGGAACTCTGTTGGCGCGGCGAAGGCATAGGGGTCCAGCGCCGGAGGCCGCGTCAGCACGAACACCGGCGTTCCCTTGGCGACCTTCAAGTTGCCAATCGAGGTGTCGCGCGTCGCTTCGATGAAGATGATGGGCGCCACCGGCCGCAGGCGCATCGCCTCGTTGGCCACCGCGGCGGCATAGCTCAGCTGATTGACGGTGGTCTCTTCGGCCGGAATCGGATCGGTGCCCAGCACGTCGTCGAGCTCGCGGCGCAATGCCGTCACGGCCTGGGGCTGATCGCAGAGCTCGTGCACCGCCCAGGCCAGCGTGTTGGCGGTGGTGTCCTCGCCGGCGAGCAGCATGGTGATGGCGTTGCCGAAGATCACTTCGTCGCTGTACGGCTCACCATGCTCGTCGCGCGCGGCGATCATGGCCTCGAGCAGATTCGCCGGCTCGCGCGACGCATCGGCGGCGAGCTTCTTCCGCGCTTCGTCGATGAGCCTCGCCAGCCACGGGCGCAGCGCCGCGATGTCGGCGTCCACCTGCCGATCGGCCGGGAGCCGCAGCCAGCGCCAATAGGGGACCAGCGCGTTCAGCCGGCGGTTGATGGCGGGGAAGACGCTCTCGATGCGGCGGTGGATGGGGTCGTCCTCACGCTCGAGCGTGTTGACGTCGTAGCCCAGGGCGAGGTGGCTGGTGACGTCGACGGTGAAGCGCTTGAAGTCGTCGCCGATGTCGACGGCCTCGCCCTCGGGGCGCGAAGCCCAGCGCCTGCGCAGCCTGGCGGCCGCCGCGCGCAGCGTCGGATAGAACGCCTTCAGCCGGTGATACGAGAGCGCCTCCATGGCCAGGCGCCGCTGGGCGCGCCACGCCGTGCCCTCGGCGGAGAAGACGCCGGGAATGGACAGCTCGTCGAACACCGCCTCCACCGAGCTGAGCCTTCGCCACGGCTCGGGGCGGTTGCGCAGCACCTCTTCGATCAAAGGGCGATCGCTCAACGCCAGCGCCGTGCGCGGTCCGAAGCGGAAGCTGTAGAGAGGGCCCAGCTCGCTCGCCCAGCCTTCGAGGATCTGGTGCAAGCGTTTGGGGTTGAGCTGGTGAAGATTGCCGAGGACCGGCAGACCGGCGGGCGAGGGGAGCTCTTTGACTTGAATAGACATGGGGGCCCGGGGCGCCACCGCGGCGCCAATAGCCCATTGACGGAGCGGATTGGATCTTGTCTCAGCCGGCCGCGAGCGTTCCGATGAGGCCGCGCAGCGTTTCGACGGAATAAGGCTTGGAGAGCAGCGGCCGCCCGAAGGCGCGCAACCGCTGCAGCTCCTTCTCGTCGGAGGTGCCGGTCATGAACACCACGCGGCTCGCGGCCTGCGGAAACCGCTTCGCGATCTGCCCGTAGAGCTGGGTGCCGTTCATGGTCGGCATCTGCTGATCGAGGATGATGGCGTCGTAGGTCTCGCCCGCCTGCAGCCGCAGCAGCAGCCGCACCGGGTCGGGCTCGCAGGTGACTTCGAACGAGTCGAGCGTGCGGGTGACCGACCTGGCGATCGATTCGTCGTCATCAACCAGCAGGACTTTATGCATCGTGATTCGAAGCTAGCGCCATTGCCGGGGCGGTACAAGGCGCACGCGGGCTGCATCCCGGGCCGGTGGGGCTCCGAATGCGCGCGCGTACTCGCGATTGAACTGTGAGGGGCTCTCGTACCCTGCGGCGCAGGCGATGGCCGAAGCCGGCTCCGCGCCCGCGATCATGGCTTTACGCGCTTCGAGCAGGCGCAATTGTTTCTGGAATTGAATGGGGCTCAGGCCGGTGACTGACTTGAAATGGCGGTGGAACACCGACACGCTCATGCCGCGCGCCCTGGCCAGCGCTTCGACGCGAAACGGTCGACATCTCCCGCCTCGCGACGTTTCCGGCGTTTGCAAAGCAGGTCCGCGAACAGCTGGCCGTTTGGAGCGCGGAGAAATCCGCGCCAACCCGGTCTCGCCGGGGCCGGTGCGCACCAACCTCGCGGACGGCGCCTTCGACAAGCACCCCGAGTCCATCGCGCCGCTGGCCGCGCAGACCGCGTTGGGGCGGATCGGCGAGCCGGACGACGTGGGCCTGGCCATCGCCGCGCTGCTCTCGGAGGACTGCCGCTGGATCACCGCGCAGGACGTCGACGTCTCGGGAGGTTTTCTCTTGTAGCCG
>DATBAA010000068.1:0-5710 GCA_036271755.1 Myxococcales bacterium
ACCTCTTCGAGCGAGACGTCCAGGTCCTTGGCGATGGCTTGGTACTTCTTGGTCTCGACGTTCTTCAAATGCCGGCCGACGATCTTGGGCAGCAGCTCGGCGTCCGGATCGTCCTTGCCTTCGCCCTCGGTCAGGTATTGCTTGGCCTGCACCAAGAGGCACTCGCGCAGATCGCGGCAGGCGCAGCCCACCGGATCGAACTTCTGGATGCGCTTCATCACCTTCTCGGCCAGGATCGCCGAGACGCCGGCCTCGAGGGCGAGCGCGATGATGGGGTCGCAAGTGCGGACGGGCGTCCTCACCGCTTGCGCGGCCCGCAGCGCCTCCAGCGCCTCGGGAGCGACCGCCGGAACTTCCACCGGCTTCGCCTCCGCGCCCGGGTCTTGATCGGAAGCCGAAGCGTCCTCGGGCCCGCTGAAGACCAGCGGAATGGTGGGCTGCAGGTCCGGGTCGATGACCAGGTAGCCGTCGCGGTTGAGGTTGCCGATGATGAGCGTGCCGACGCGACGCTCCACGTCGTTGAACCCCGCCATGCGCAGCTGCTCGATCAGGTGCTCGGTCAGGCCCTCGGGGCGCGTGTGCGTGGCCTCGAACGAAGGCAGATCCTCCGAGTTCATGGCCCCCGACGAGCCGGTGGTGTTGGGCGTCTGGTAGTTGTCGGCGAAGCGCTCCCAGTCGATGTCGTCGCGCTTCACCTCGCCCGAGAGCGTCTTCGCCAGGTCGGGCTGGGCCGCCTCTGCCGGAGCGCTGCCCAGCTCGCTCGCTTCGATGCCCTCGTTGAGCGTCGCGATCTGCTCGGGATGCGCTTCGTTCAGCTCCACCTCGGAGCCTTCCTGCGGCTCTTCCAGGAGCGGGTTCTGCTCCATCTCGGTGCGGATCAGGTCCACCAGCTCCATGCGCGAGAGCTGCAAGAGCTTGATGGCCTGCTGCAGCTGGGGCGTCATCACCAGCGTCTGCGACAGCTTTAGGTTCTGCCTGAGTTCCAACGCCATCCCGTCACCCTTCCTGTTCCAGCTTGAACCGCTCGCCCAGATAGACGGCGCGAGCGCGCTCGGACGCGGCGATCTCCACCGGCGTTCCGGACTCCAACAGCTTGCCTTCCGCCAGGAGCACTGCCCTGTCGCAGATGCCCAGCGTCTCGCGCACCGCATGATCGGTGATCAGCACTCCCAGTCCTCTCTCCCGCAGCCGGCCGATCAGCCGCTGCAGGTCGTGCACCGCGATTGGATCGACCCCCGCGAAGGGCTCGTCGAAGAGCATGAACTTCGGCTCCGCCAAGAGCGACCGGGCGATCTCCGCCCGCCGCCGCTCTCCGCCCGACAGCGTCTCCCCCAGCGAACCCGCGACGCGAAGCAGATCGAACTCGGTCATGAGTTTGTCGGCACGATCTTCCTGCTGCTTGCGCGACAGCTTCATTCCCTCGAGAACCAGCAGGAAATTCTGCCGCACCGTCAGCTTGCGGAAGATGGACGGCTCTTGCGGCAGGTATCCGATTCCCAGACGCGCCCGCTCGTGCAGCGGCAAGCCCGACAGGTCGCGTTCGCCCAGCCGGACCTCGCCGTGATCAGGCGCGAGCAGTCCGACAACACAGTGGAAGCTGGTGGTCTTCCCGGCGCCGTTCGGTCCGAGCAGGCCGACGACCTCGCCCGGCGCCACCGCGAAGGAGACGTCGTCGACGACCCGGCGGCCGCGAAAGCTCTTGCGCAAGCCGTGTGCTCGGAGGGCCATCATGGATGGGCCTCGTTCTCCAATGCTCCGCGCGTTCGCGCTCCGCCCGTCGCCGGCGAAGCCGTCTCCTCCCGGTGCAGCTCGGGGCGCAGGTGGGCCTTGCCCTTCTGGACGCGGACCTCGCTGGAGTCGAGCGCGACCTCGATGCGGTCGCCGGCGAGCACGTCGCCGCGGTCGTAGAGCTTGGGATCGCCCAAGAGGGTCATCACCCGCGCCTTGGCGTCGTAGTCCGCCGTCTTGCCGGTGGCGCGCCTGTCGCCCTGCCGCATGTCGACGCCGCCGCGCATGTTGAGCACGGTCAGCTCGCCGTCCTTGTCGTAGTGCGCGTCCATCTTCGGGCTGCGCATGACGGCGTCGCCGCGGTGGACCACCACGTCTTCGGTGAAGCGCGCCAGCCGCTCCTGGTTGTGCAGCACCAGGTGCTCGGCGTCGACGCGCATGGGCGTGGCCGGCTCGGCCGTCTTTTCCGGCTTTTCCGACGGCTTGCCGCTCTTGATGGCGCGGTGGAGCACGAGGCGCGGCTTCTGCACGTCGACGTCATCGCTGTCGGTGTGCAGCAAGATGCGGTCGCCCTCGAGCGTCTCTTTGCCGTCGTGGAGCACTGGCGGAACGGTGTCCGTCCCGGTCAGCACCATGGTCTGCGCGGGCATGTCGACCACGCCGTGATCGCCGTCGGCGGTGCGGGTGCCGCGGGTGACGTGGACGTTGCCGTCGACGGTGAACTTCTCGATCTCCTGGCCGGCGGCCATGGGCGTGGCTGCCTGCTTCTTCTTCTTGCCCTTCGGCGGCGGCTTGGGCTTTGGCTTCTCGGCGGCCAGGTTGGCGATGGCATGGTCGCTGACCACGGCCAGGTCGCCGCGCTTCAGGTGCACGTCGCCGTCCAGGTAGAGCACCCGGCGGTCCTTGAGCTCGAAGCGCATGTCCTGGGCGCTGAACTCGATGGGCCCGGGCGGCAGGCCGGCCGGAGCCGCGGCGGTGGCAGCCAGCAGGAGCGCGATCATTTCGCGGCCTCCACTGCTTCGTGCAGGGTGCCCGTGACGCCGTGGGTGAGGCGCATGAAGCTGCCGTCGGCCTGCATCACCATGCCGTTGCCGTGCATGACGTAGCCCGGGCCCGAGAGCTGGACCGGCTTTTCGCTGGTGATCAATTCGCCGCGGTACTCGACCGCTTCGGTGGCGCCGCGGTCGCCGCGGGTGGCCGCTACCTTGACCCCGCCCCAGGCGTTGCCGCTCTTTTCCTGCAGCTCGCCCTTCACGTGCGGCGCGGACAGGTTGAGGAGCCCGAAGGTGGCCAGCTGCGAGCCTGCCTGGGGTACGAGCGTCATGGCGGTAACGTCTGCATTGAGCAGCCCGCCTGCTCGCCGGTAGTCCAGGTGCTGGGCGGTGCCCCGGGCCGTGATGCGGCCGTCGGCCGTGCGGGCAAACGCCACGCCACGCAGGCTCAAGTCCGGCGCGTTCGCCGCCTCGCTGGCAGAAACATTTGGAAATGCTTGTGTATTTTGTTTCCCACAGGCGATCGCCGAGGCGCCGGTGAGCGCGATCACGACGAGCATTGTGGGCTGGCTCCGCATTTGCAAGAAGGCTAGCACCGAGGCCGCCTGCTGTCGAGCCACCCAGCCCGTTTTTACTGTTGGCGCTCCAACTACTTTTCCTTTGCAATTACGCCACGCTTTGTGTTCCAGCGCGGGTGCATCCAGACCCATTGAGCGGGGTGCTCGCGAATTTCGGCCTCGATTTCGCAAGTGGCCGCGGCGGTGAGTGCGACCGAATCCGCTTCGCGATCTCCGCTGAGTGGCACGTCGATTGATCTGATCTCGATGCGATGCTTTCGCGGCGAGACGCGGTAGCAGGCGCCGAAGAGCAGCGCGGCGTCGAGGCGCACGGCGAAGTCGGCGGCGGCACGCGGCGTGAATGCTTCGCGGCCGAAGAAGGGCACGAAGTGGCCCGCGACCTTGGTGTCTTGATCGATCAAGATGCCGACCATTCCGCCGCCCTTGAGGAAGCGCACCAGCTCGCGGCCCGAGCTTTGCTGCTCGCGCCAGAAGATGGTCAGCCCCTCGCGGCCCGCGGTGAGCAGCGCGGTCAGGCGCGGATCTTGCGCCTGCTTCGCGACGGTCCCGGTGGGCAGGCCCAGCGCGGCGACGCGGCGGGCGAGGAACTCCCAATTGCCCAGGTGGCCGGTGACGACGATCACGCCTTTGCCTTTGGCCTGCGCCGCCCGCAGCCGCGCTTCGCTCGAAGGGTCCAGCTCGACTTCATCGACGATGTCCAGGCGACTGGCCTGGGTCGACTCGGCCAGATTCCTGCCCAGATGAGCGAACGACTGCCGGGCGATCACGGCTCGCTCTCCAGCGCTCAGCTCGGGAAAAGCGACCGCCAGCGACTCGAGCGCGAGCCGCCGCTGCTTTGCCGAGACGTAGTAGCCGAGCGCGCCCAGGAAGGCGCAGAGATCGCCGGCGAAGCCGTAGGGAAGAGCTTTCAACAGCGTGAGGAGGAGCAGCAGCGCCCGCACCCGCAGCTCGCGGCGCAGGCGCTTGGGCCAGGGCACGCTCACTCGCTGCTTCACTCCGCCGGTGGCCACGCGCCTCTCGCCGCGAGCAGAAGCTCGCACAGCTCTCGGACCGCCCCGCGGCCGCCGTCCCTGGCCGAGATCCAATTCACCTCGGCCAGCACCTCTTTGGCGGCGTCGCGCGGCGCGCAGGAGAGCGCGACCTTGCGCAGCGCGGGCAGGTCGTTGACGTCGTCGCCCATGAAGGCCGTCTCGGCCAGCGGAACGGCGGCGGCCCGGCACAGCTCCTCGATGCCCTTGCCCTTGTCGCGGCTGCGGCCCACCACGTGGGCAATCGACAGCTCTTTGCAGCGCTGCTGGACCAGGTCCGCGCGGCGGCCGGTGAGCACCGCCAGCTTCACGCCCGCGAGCGAGAGCAGCCGCAAGCCGTGGCCATCGCGCACGTCGAAGGCCTTCATGGCCTCGCCCTTGGCGTCGTAGTAGAGGCGGCCGTCGGTGAGAGTGCCGTCCAGGTCCAGCACCAGGAGCCGCAGCTTCCGCAAGAGCGCCGGCCGCGGCTTCACTTAATGCTTGCTGGCGGCGACGTTGGCCCGCGCCTGGGCCCGGTCGACCAGCGCTTTCTGCGTCTCGTACGAGGGGTCGTCGGGGCTGAGCGCGGCGAACTTCTTGCGCAGCTCTTCTGCCTCGGCGGCGGCCTTGCCGGCGTCCAGCGACGCAGCCGGAATGGCCTCTTCCACCAGCACGCGCACCCGGTCGTTGCTGACTTCCGCGAAGCCTTCGCCCACAGCGTACCGCGTGCTGCTGCCGCCGGTGATGTACGTCAGCTCGCCCGCGGCCAGCGCGGCCACCAGCGGCGTGTGGCCCGGCCGGATGCCGAAGCCGCCGTCGAGCCCGGTCAGGCGCACTTCGTCCGCCTCGACGGCGAGCACCCGCTGCTCGGGCGTGACGATCTCGAGCGAGAGAGCCACGATTACTTCGCCAGGCCTTTCGCCTTCTCCAGCACTTCGTCGATGTTGCCCACCATGTAGAAGGCGCCCTCGGGCAGGTTGTCGTGCTTGCCGTCGAGCAGCTCTTCGAAGCTGCGGATGGTCTCTTCCAGCTTCACGTAGGCGCCGTGGATGCCGGTGAACTGCTCGGCGACGTGGAACGGCTGCGAGAGGAGGCGCTGCACCTTGCGGGCGCGGGCCACCGTCAGCTTGTCGTCGTCGGAGAGCTCGTCCATGCCCAGGATGGCGATGATGTCCTGCAGCTCCTTGTACCGCTGGAGCACCTTCTGCACGCCGCGCGCCACGTTGTAGTGCTCCTCGCCGACGATCTTGGGGTCCAAGATGCGCGACGTGGACTCGAGCGGATCGACGGCCGGGTAGATGCCCAGCTCGGCGATCGAGCGCGAGAGCACGGTGGTGGCGTCCAAGTGCGTGAAGGTCGTGGCCACGCCGGGGTCCGTGAGGTCGTCGGCGGGGACGTAGACGGC
>DATBAA010000069.1:0-2819 GCA_036271755.1 Myxococcales bacterium
GCGGAGCGGAATCGAGAGGCGCGCGCCCAGCGGGCTCAGCGACGACAGCTTGGGCGGGTCGATGGAGATCTGCGGCAGCTTCGGCGTCGGGAAAGTACCCTCGTGCGAGACGTCGAAGGTGAGCGGCCCGAGCCAGGTGTCGAGGCCCACCGTGCCGCTCGCTTTGTAGTGGACGGTGTCCTGCGTCGCCATCGCCTGCAGCGCGGGAAAGAGCTGCGTCCAGACCAGCCGCACCGGGAAGGCCAGCTCGGAGTTGCCGGGCGGGAAGGAAAAGCCGTTGGGCGGCTGGCCGGCGACGAGCGCGTGGCCGTCGACGTCGAAGGCATAGGAGACGTTCACCAGGTGCAGCGCCGCGCTGTTCGGATTCTGCACCGCATAGAGCAGCGTCACGTCGGCGGCCTCGAAGTCGACGTGATCGATGCGCGCGGTCTCGAAGGTCAGCGTCGGCTTCGACACCGTCAGCTGCTGCAAGGTGGCACAGCCGAGCATCGGGAGAACGAACAGCAGCGCGCGTTTCATGCTGCGCTTGGTGGTCGCTCAGCCGGTGAAAGTCAAGACTTCCGCGGACCGGCAGGGCTCTGCTACAGACGCGCGCTCCGTGGGACTCGACCTCTCGCTGCTGAACCCGCAACAGAAGAAGGCCGTGCTGCAGACCGAGGGACCGCTGCTGGTCCTGGCCGGCGCCGGCTCCGGCAAGACGCGCGTCATCGCCCACCGCGTGGTGCACCTGATCGAGAAGGGCATCCACCCGCGGAACATCCTGGCCGTCACCTTCACCAACAAGGCCGCGGCGGAGATGAAGGAGCGCATCGTCAAGATCGCCAAGGACGCGGGGCTGCCCTCGCGCGGCATCACGGTGAGCACCTTCCACGCCTTTGGCGTGCGCATCGTCCGGGGCGAGCACGAGCGGCTGGGGCTGCCCGAGAAGTTCGCCATCATGGACTCCGGCGATCAGTCCGCGCTGGTGAAGCGGCTGCTGCGCGATCTGAAGATCGACGACAAGCGCTTCGACACCTTCCGGCTGCTCGGCGTCATCTCGCGGCTCAGAACGACGGGCGTCAAAGGCCACGAAGACGATGAGTATGAATTGGCCGCGCAGGAGCTGTTGCCGAAGTACGAGCTGGGCCTGCGGACCATGGGCGCGGTCGACTTCGACGACCTGCTCTTGCTGCCGCTGGTCCTCTTCCGCGAGCACCCGGAGATTTTGCAAAATTACCAAAAGCGTTATCGATATTTGTTGGTCGACGAGTACCAGGACACCAACGACGCGCAGCTGCAGCTCTTGGAGATGCTCTCGGGTTTGCGCAGGAACCTCTGCGTGGTGGGCGACGACGATCAGAGCATCTACGCCTGGCGCGGCGCGCAGGTCCGGCACATCCTCGATTTCGACAAGAAGTTCCCGGGCGCGGTCGAGGTGTATCTCGAGCAGAATTATCGATCGAGCGGCAACATCCTCGACGCCGCCAACGCGGTCATCGGCAAGAACCCGGGGCGAAAGAGCAAGCGGCTCTGGACCGACAAGGGCGGCGGGCCGAACATCCGCCTCGTCTGCGCGCCCACCGATGAGATGGAAGCAAAGCACGTCGCCGACGAAGCGGTGCGCATCTCTTATGAGGAGAAGATTCCGCCGCGCGAGATGGCCGTGCTCTACCGGACCAACGCGCAGGCCCGGCCGCTGGAAGAGGCGCTGCGGCTCGCGGGTGTGCGCTACCGGGTGGTCGGCGGGACTTCGCTCTTCGACAGAAAAGAAGTTCGCGATCTGCTGGCCTACCTGCGCGCGGCGCTGAACCCGCGCGATGAGGTCTCGCTGCTGCGCATCGTGAACGTGCCGGCGCGGGGCATCGGCGACACGACGGTTGCCAAGGCGCAGGAGACGGCGCGGGCCCTGCGCTGCAGCGTCTGGGACATTTTCAAGGACGCGCCGCCGGAGCAGGCCGCCGAGCGGATCACGCAATTTGTACAAATCATGCAGAAGTACGGCCCGCGGCTGTCGCAGCCTGGCTTCTCCGCCGCGGCGCGAGAGCTGTGCGACGAGGTCGCGCTCTTCGACGAGGCCCGGCGCGGCGCCCAGAGCCTGCCGGCGCAGGCGCGGAAGATCGAAGCGATGGAGTCGCTCTTGCGGCAGCTGGTGGAATACGAAAAGCGCGAAGAGCAGAAGCACGCCGAAAAAGCGATGCTGCGTGCGGCGCCTCCTGAGCCGGCAGCGGCGCCTCCTGAGGCAGCGGCGGCGCCTCCTGAGCTGGCAACGGCGGCTCCTGAACCGGCGATTGGCGAGGGGCAACCGGCGGCTGAAGAAGACGACTCCGACGAGGCCTTCGCAGCCGGTCTCCCTGGGTATCTGGCGAGGCTGGCTCTCGACTCTAAAGAAGCCGACGGCGACGCCGGGGACGCAGTCACCCTGATGACCCTGCACGGCGCCAAAGGGCTCGAGTGGCGGTGCGTCTTTCTCTGCGGCATGGAAGAGGGCCTCTTGCCCCACTCGGGACGCGGGTTCGACGACTCTTCCGGCGAGCCCAAGGCGGACGGGGCGGTCAACCTGGAAGAGGAGCGCAGGCTCTGCTACGTGGGCATGACGCGCGCCCGCGAGCGGCTTATCCTGACGCGGGCGGTGGAGCGGACCAAGCGCGGCAAGGCCATCCCGCGGACGCCCTCGCGATTCCTGGAGGACGTGCCGGAGAACCTCTTGGACGTCATCGATTTGAGCGGCCCTCAGGCAGAGGCGCCCAAGGCCGTCCAGGAGCAGAAGGCAAAGAACTTCTTCGCCGCCATGAGCTCAATGTTGGGGGAGCAGCCGCCGGACGGGAAAGGGCCTGCCGGGA
>DATBAA010000070.1:0-1706 GCA_036271755.1 Myxococcales bacterium
GTCCCAGCGCGGGCAGCTGCAAGTCGAGCCGCTCTGGCGTTTGGAGCTGCCGGGCAGCGTCGATGCTCTAGCCGTCTCTCGCGACGGACGCACCGTCGCGGTGGGCCTGGGCGGCAACCAGGTGGCCTTCTTCGACGCGGCCACCGGGGCCGCCAAGCGCACCATCGACGGCCTCGACGGCAAGCTCACCGCCATGACCTTCGCGCCGGACGGTCAGACGCTCGCGACCGCCACCGACGACCGCACGCTCTCCATCTGGAACGTCGAGAGCGGAGACCGCGTGGCCCGCGCCGACGGCGGAGCAGCGCTGCGCGACGTGCAGTTCTCGCCCGACGGAGCACACCTCGCGACCGCGGGCGCCGACGGCGTGGTGCGCACGTGGACGGCCGCTCAGCTGACGCTGCTCTTGAGCTTGAAGGGCCACGAGGGCGCGGTCACCTCGGTGGACTACGCCTTCGATGCTTCGTCCCTGGTGAGCAGCGGCGATGACGGCACGTTGCGGCTCTGGACGCTGCCCGCGGGCACGATGAAGATCATCCGTGGCAGCGGACACCAGCCGGTCAGCCACGTGGCCTTTGCCGCCTCGGACACGGTGATCTCCGCCTCCAACGACGGCACCGTGCGCTTCTTCAGCATGGGCGGCGATCAGCTGGCGCGCATCAACACCTCGGGCGGCGCGGTCATCGGGCTCGCGGTCCCGGCCATCAAAGGAGCCATCGCGGCGCTGCAGCAGGACGCGCACGCGCTGCTCATCGACCCCGTCTCGCGGCTGGTGGTGGCGCAGCTGGAGGGAGACGACGCCATCGGCGCGCTGGGAGAGTCGGCCGACGGCACGGCGCTGGTCACCGCCTCGCGCGACGGCCGGCTGCGCGGCTGGAAGGTTACGCCCGGCGCCCGCGAATTGCGGCTGCGCGGGGCGTCCGATTTCGCCGGCGGAACCGCGCTGGCCGTGGCTCCCAAGCGCGCGGCGGTGGGCGATCAGGCGGGCCACATCACGCTGTGGAACATCGTCAGCGGCCAGCCCGATTCGGTGTTGGACCTGGCGCAAGGCCCGGTCACTTCGCTGGCCTTTACCAAAGACGGAAAGTATCTGGCGGCGTCGGGCCACGAGGACAAGGCGTTCATCTTCGAGACCTCGCACGGCAATCGCGTCGTCTTGGAAGGCCACACCGATCTGGTGAATGCGGTCGCGTTGTCGCCCGATGGGGCGACGGTGGCCACGGGCTCCGCCGACGGCTCGGTGCGGCTCTGGGCCATGCCCAACGGGCAGCAGAAGCGCACGCTGACGGCTTCTGGAATGGGCCCGGTGTTGACGGTCGCCTTCTCTCCCGACGGCACGCAGCTCGCGGCGGCCGGAGAGGACAAGACCATCCGCGTCTGGGAGCTGTCGGGCTTCAAGTTGGTGCACCGCTTCGAGGGCTCGCCGGCCTCCGTGCTCTCCCTGGCCTTCTCTCCGCACGGGTCCATCCTGGCCTCGGCCGGAGGAGACGAAGCCATTCGCACCTGGCGGCTCTCGAATGGAAAGTTGCGCAGCGTCTGGCTTGGGCATGGCGCGCACGTCTTTTCCATCGCCTTCGCTCCCGACGGCGAGACGCTCGCGTCGGCCTCGCTCGACGGGACCATCCGCATGTGGGACGTCCGCAGCGGCCGTCAGGTCTCGGAGCTGGCGCGGCAGCCCGAAGCGCGCTCGATCGCCTTCACCGCCG
>DATBAA010000071.1:0-16496 GCA_036271755.1 Myxococcales bacterium
GGCCAATACGACGGCTCCTTCGCGCGCGGCTACATGAGGGACAGCGACAACTTCATTCCGGTGCTGACCTGGTATCAAATGAATGGAGAGCCCGGCGGCGGCGAGGCTCAATTCCTGGCCAAGGCGCAGAACGCCGCCACGATGAAGACCTACTTCGGCGACTTCAAGCTGCTCATGCAGCGGGCGCGCGACTACAAGAAGCCGGTCATCGTCCACATCGAGCCGGACGGCTTCGGCTTCCTCGAGCAGCAAGCAAAGGACAATCCCGAAACGCCCGCGGCCGTGGCCTCGACCGGCCTCCCCGAATTGGCCGGATTGCCCAACACCGTCGCCGGCTGGGGCCTCGCCTTTCTCCAGCTGCGCAAGGCCGCCAACGCGAGCAATGTCGTCCTCGCGGTGCACGTCTCGTCGTGGATGACGGGCGTCGAGTTCGCGACCCACGACGTCACGGCGCCGCTGCAGCCCGTCGTCGACAAGGCCTACGCGTTCCTGGCGCCCATGGGCCTCGCCGCCAACGCAACCGGCGCCACCTGGGACCTGCTGGCCGGCGACCCGCTGGACCGCGACGCCGACTTCTACGTCAAGACGCAGGGTGCGAACCCGTGGTGGAACGCGGGCGACGCGGCGCCGGTCAATTCGGCCAGCTTCAATCGATATGCGGAGTGGCTGCGGCTGTGGAATCAAAAGGCCGGCAAGCGGTGGATGCTCTGGCAGATCCCCGCCGGCAATTCGAATCATTTGAACGTCGACAATAAAGGCAAGGACCGCGAAGGCTATAAAGACAACCGCGCCGAATACTTCCTGCAGAACGGCACCGAGCACCTGCGCAAGTTCGCCTCCATGGGCGTGGTCGCGCTGCTCTTCGGCGCCGGCGCGGGCGGGCAGAGCTCGTACCAGAACGATACCTGGACCGACGGAAAGCTCTTCTTGAAGTCGCACGCAGCGAGCTTCTTCAAGGCGGGCGGGTTGGCGCTGCCCGCGCTGGGAACCGCGCCCCTGGTCCCGGCCAGCGAGAGCGCGAGCGCGGCGCCGGTGCCGGCGGGGCCGCCGCCCAAGTTCACCGCGACGGCCTCGGCGAGCGCGCAGACCATCGAATCGGGAGAGAAGCTGACGCTGACCGCCACCATCCAGAACGTTGGCGGCCCCATGAACGACGGCATCGTCGATTGGGAGCTCACCGACGGCAGCGGAAAGAAGGCGGCGCAGCAGCCGCAGGTGGCACAGTCGTTTGCCGCGGGTGAGACGCGGCAGATGACCTGGACGCTGCCCGCGCCGGGCGCCGCCGGAACGTACAAGCTGGCCATCGGCCTCTTTGCCGCCGGCTGGTCGCCGATGCACGGCTGGATCGCGGACGCCGCCAGCTTCTCGGTGACGGTCAATCCCAAGGAGCATTACGGCTTCGAAGACGGCGTGCAGGGCTGGGCGTCGGGCGGCAATCCGATCACCAGCGTGACCAGCTCGACGGAGCAGAAGTTTGCCGGGGCTCATTCGCTGGCGCTGGCGTTCACGGGCGGGCAGGGGACGCAGGACATCAAGGTCGGCAATCCGCCGGTGCCCGCCGGGCGTCTGGTCACGTTCCAGATCTGGGTTCCGGCCGGCCATCCTTTCGTCTTCGTCCAGCCGTTCTTGCTGCAGAACGGCCAGGGCAACTGGGCGTGGAAGGGCGACTGGCATTCGGCCGGAGATCTGAAGCCCGGAGCCTGGAGCGCGGTGACTTTGCAAGTGCCGGCCAACTCCGCGCCGCTGGCGCAGCTGGGCTTGCAGTTCGCCACCAACGCGCCCTGGACGGGCACCATCTACGTCGACTCAATCAGCTGGTGAGGTTGTGTTACAGGGTTGTCTCGTGACTACCTCCAGCGTCGGCCCAGAGCAGATCGCGGCCACCGAACCCATCATTCGCCCGTACATCCGCCGCACGCCCGTCGTCGAGGTCAATGGCGCGGATTTTGGCCTTCCCGGCTTGACGCTCGTTTTCAAGCTCGAGCTGACGCAGCAGGCAGGGTCGTTCAAAGCCAGGGGCGCCTACGCCAACCTGCTCTTGCGGGCCATTCCGCCGTCGGGCGTGGTCGCTGCTTCGGGCGGCAACCACGGCGCGGCCGTCGCGCACGCGGCGCGCTCGTTGAACGTCAAAGCGCGCATCTACGTGCCGAAGATCTCCACGCAGGCCAAGGTCGATCGCATTCGCGCGACGGGCGCGGAGCTCTTCCTGGTCGGCGAGCGCTACGCCGACGCGCTCGCCGCCAGCCAGGAGTGGGCGGCCTCCTCCGGAGCGCTGCAGATTCACGCCTTCGATCAGGACGAGACCATGCTGGGCGCGGGGACTCTCGGCCTCGAGCTCGAGCAGCAGGCCGGCGCGCTCGACGCGGTGCTGGTTTCGGTGGGCGGCGGCGGGCTCATCGGCGGGGTCGCGGCCTGGTTCGCGAGCCGGGTGAACGTCATCGGCGTCGAGCCCGAGCTCGCGCCCACGCTCACCGACGCATTGAAGGCCGGCAAACCCGTCGATGCTCCCGCGGGCGGCATCGCGGCCGACTCGCTCGCGCCCAAGCGCATTGGCGAGAAGGTCTTTCCCATCGCCCAGCGGCACGTGAAGCAGGTGGTGCTGGTCACCGACGAAGCCATCGCCAACGCGCAGAAGGCGCTCTGGAGCGTCTTGCGCATCGCCGCCGAGCCG
This sequence comes from Myxococcales bacterium, assembly GCA_036271755.1. Lineage (GTDB taxonomy): Bacteria > Myxococcota > Myxococcia > Myxococcales > 40CM-4-68-19 > 40CM-4-68-19. Next base: position 2,672 of record DATBAA010000071.1, read on the forward strand.
GGCGGAGCGGCAGCCTTCGCCGCGGTGCTCTCCGGCCACTACAAGGCGCGCGCAGGCTCGCGGCTGGGCATCGTCATCAGCGGCGGCAATACCTCCGCCGTCAGCCTCGCCTGACTCACTCTCCGCCGCTGGGCGTGTACTCGCGGGCCAGGTTCTCGAAGCGCGTGTGCTCGTGGATGAACGCCAGGTTGGCCGTGCCGATGGGCCCATTGCGCTGCTTGCCGATGATCACCTCGGCCACGCCCTTCACGTCCTCCTTGTCTTTTTCGTAGACCTCTTCGCGATAGATAAAGAGAATCGTATCTGCATCCTGCTCGATGGCGCCAGATTCACGAAGGTCGGACATCAGCGGCCGCTTGTCGGGGCGCTTTTCCAATGAGCGGTTGAGCTGCGAGAGCGCCAGGACCGGAATGCTCAACTCTTTGGCCAAGGCTTTCAAGGACCGCGAGATCTCGCTGATCTGCTGCTCGCGGCTGTCGATGCGCTCGTTGCCCCGCATCAGCTGCAGGTAATCGATGACGATGAGCCGCAGCGGCTGCTCGGTGTTCTCGTACTTCGCGTAGAGCCGCCGGCACTTGGCGCGCAGCTCCAACGCAGAGACGGCCGGGCTGTCGTCGATGTGGATGTTCGCGTCCGCCAGCACGCCCGCCGCCTGCGCCAGCTTGGCCCAGTCGCTCTCGATCAGCTTGCCGGTGCGGATGCGCTGCGAATCTACCCGCGCCTCGGACGCGAGCATGCGCATGACCAGCTGCTCTTTGGGCATTTCCAAGGAGAAGATGCCGACGCCGCAGCGCTTGCGATTGAACTGTCCGCGCACCCCGACGTGCGTGGCGATGTTCAAGCAGCAAGCCGTGTTGTGGGTGACGACGAACTCATCGGTCACATACAGATGGTCGTCGCTTTCGATCAAGATGCATTGGCAAGGCTTCACCCCGGCCGGCTCTACCGATTCGATGGAGCGGGGGACGAAGCCGCTGCCGCTCTTCCAGCGCGCCAGGTGCTTCTTCGAAGTGACTGGAATCAAGCCATTGGGAAACCAGAGCCGCAGGCGAGCCTCTGTTTGCGAGACGATGCCGCCGAGAGAGCGCACCAGCCAGATGACGCCTTCGATCAGACGGGGTGAGGTCGCGGTGTACTCGACCGTGTGTCCCCAAGGCGCAATGACCTGGCCGTCGATGTCGAGCAGCCCGCGCAAGAGGTCCAGCCGGTCGAGCGCGCCGGCGTACAGATAATCGTCCGGGATGAAGCGGTTGTCGCGGCTCAGGCCATAGGCGTCGAGCGCCAGCCGCGTGCGGGCGCGCTCCGACTGCACCGCCACGCCGTCGATCGAGACCGTCTCGGAAGAGCGCACGTCCAGCCCGCGAAAGTCGCTGAGCAAGAGCCCGAGCAGGTAGGGCGCGAGCTTCAGCGGCTCTGCCCGCGGCGCGAACTCCACCGGCGCGACCGCCGGAATGCGATGGCTGGCCTCGCCCAGCGTGGCCCGGATGTCAGCCAGGCTCTTGACCGAACCCTCGCCGCGCCCCGCGGTGGTGAACCAGAGATGCTCGTCGCAGCACTCGGCCGAGGCGCCGTCGGTGAAGCGCACCCGAAAGACCTCTTTGTCGCCCTGCGGGAACACCGCCAGCACCCGGTGCGGCTTGCCGTCCGCGCCAATGACCAGCGCGCCTGGCTGAATGCTGCCCATCTGCACGAAGCCGCCGGGCGTCAGCACCAGGCTGCCCATCGGCTGCGCTTTGCCCATGGAGGGACGCGCCGCCAGGATGACCAGGTCGGCCGGCTGGAACCCGCTGGTGAGCCGGTCCAGGTCGGCAAAGCCGGTGGGAATGCCGGTGATCTCCTCCTGCCGCTCGTACAAGGCCTCGATGTTCTTGAAGACCCGGGCGATGACCGGCTTGACCGGCTCGAAGCTGACCGTCGTCTTCTGTTCGGTGACCGAGAAGATGCGCCGCTCGCATTCGTCGGCGAAGTCACCGATGTCGCCGTGCTGCTCGTAGCCCAGCTGCGCGATGGTGCCCGCGGCCTCGATCAGCCGCCTCGCCAGGGCTTTTTCATGAACAATCTTGGCGTAGTAGGAGAGGTTGGCGGCCGTGGGGACGAACTTGTCCAGCAGGTCGATGAACTCGTCGCCGCCCACCGCTTCGAACGCTCCGGCCGCGGTCAGGGCGTCTTTGAGGGTGATGCGGTCGATGGGCTGCGACTTTTCCTGCAGCGAGCTCATCGCCTCGAAGATCTTGCGGTGGGCGTCGCGGTAGAATTCGTCGGCCGTGACCTGGCCGACCACGTCGTTGAAGGCCTGCCCGTCGAGGAGGATTCCGCCCAGCAAGCTGCGCTCGGCGTCGAGATTGTGCGGTGGCACACGGCCCTGCGGGACGGCGACCAGCGCGGTAGGACCGCTCATGAGACCATCCTGACAGAGGGGTCCGACAAGTTGCCTTGGCGGGCTTGTGGATCACAATGTTGTTAAGCTGTGGCCTTCTGTGGAGATCCTGTGACCGACGACGAGAAGCCGAAGCGGACCAAGAGCTGGCGTGAGATCGACAAGGCGCGCGACGGCGGTAGTTCCTCGCGGCGCGCGGACACGCGCGAGCGGGAGAACTTCGAGAAATCGACCGGATACACCAAGTACAAGACCAATTTGGAGCGGCTCTTCTCGGGCGGCGCGCCGCTGCCGGAGCATCTGCGCGAGAAGGTGGGCGGCGAGGCCGACCCTGTCGCCGATGACGAGCGCAAGAAGCTGGTGGCCATCGAGGACACCAAGCTGTTTCACGTCGCCGCCAAGGAGTTCTTGTCCAAGTACGCGCTGCCCGACGATCCGCGGCTCCTCGACAGGCTTCTAGGTCACCCCGACGACACCATCATGGAGCAGGCGCTGACCCGGCTCGAAGAGCTGCAAAAAGCCGGAGCCTTGAAGGCGCCGCCCGCGCTCTCTCAGCGGCTCGCGTCGGTGGCCATCGACAGCGGCGATCCGGCCGTCCGCAAGCGGGCCACCGAGCTGCGCAAAGTGCTGCCTAAGTGGTGATTCCGAGGAAGCCTAGCAGATCAAAAGGCTCCTCCAAGATGCGCGGGCTGGCGCCTTTCCAGCTGCGCGCGCGCCCGCAGTTCATGCAGGCGCAGATGTCTCGGCCGCCCAACCCCTGACCGCCGCGCAGCGCCCAGGTCTCTTCCGCGTACTCTTCGCACTTCTCGCAGATCTGCACCCGGTCGGCCATCTTGAAGCCGCGGTCCTTCATCTTCTTCTTCACGACGCCCGCGTGCTCTAGCCAAGGCGGCAGCGGCAGCTTCTTACCCATGTCAGAAGCCTATCACTTGCCGGGAGCCGCGGCGCGCTCTTCGCGGGCCAGCACGAACGTCCCCTTGCCGCGATCGTACGAATAGGTGCTGACGGTCGAGCCCTGATCGTCCTCGCCCTCCGGCTCGCGAATGCGCACGAGGCCCGTGCCCAGCTCGACGTGCGCGCGATAGAGGTCGCGCTTGCTCAGCAGATCGACCAGCCTGCCCGCGCGGATGGTCTTGACGATCAGCTCGTCGGTAGTCTGGCCGCACGTCTCGCAGGTGAGCTCCACCTCGACGTCCGGCGCGCCGTCGTTGGTGATGTCGCGCGAGTCGACGCGGAGGATGCGCTGCGGCTCGTCCTCGTCGTCGCCGCCGGTGGTCCGCTCCCAGAGCGGCTTCCAGCGCCGCGGCCGCGCTGCCGTGGCCGGCTCCAGCCGCCAGAGGCCCACGTAGTTGCGCTGGGTGGTAAAGGCCGGTGACTGTTCGCCCATGGCTTCCTGCGAAGGCGTCAGCGACGTGCCCCAGAGCAGGGCGTGCATCTGGCCCTCGTACTCCATCTTGCGAATCCAGCGGACGCGGAAGCTCGGAAAAGGCCGCGGATGCAAGGCCACGAAGTCTCCCGACAGCGGCGGCTGCTTGCGCTCGAGGATCACCGCCGTGGCCTTCGAAGGCTGCGTCAGCGCGCCTTGCGCTTCGAGCGTCGCGCGGTGCTCGGGGTCTTCCCACTGCAGCGTGAAGAACTTGGTGTCGTGCTCGCGCCGCAGCTGCTCCAGCGCGGGCGTGCCCCAGCCGCGCGTCAGCTGCCACTCGAGGTCGGTCAGCGCCGGCGCCAGCGCGGGGTCGAAGATGAGCCGCAGCGCGATGAGCTCGGGCCCGTTCTTGCCGTCCTCCCAGGCGATCTGCGCGCGGCCCAGCTTGTCGGCGTCCTTGAGCAGCTCGCAGTCCGCATGCCCCGCGGGCGTGGAGAGCGCCGCCTCGCAGCCGTGCAGCTCGGGAACGGCCCGCAGCGCGGCGAAGGGCATGTCCAGATCGAAGGCGCCGAACTTGCGCGGCGGAATGACCGGCGCGGGCGGGGTAGCAGGCTTGTTCGAGGGCGCGATCTGCGGCGGCTGCTGCAGCGGCACCTGCTGCACCGAGCTCGCCGCGGCCGGCGCGTCGCCCACGTGATTGGCCTGCTGCACGCGAAGCTGCTTCGCGGGCGCCGCCAGGAGCGGCAGCGCAAGCAAGCAAGCGGCTGCTAAGGGAGACTTTCGCAAGCGCGACAGCATATGTCCCCGCGCGCAATTTCGCATGCCGCAACGAGTTACAAAAAACTCACCGCGAAGACGCGAAGGTCGCGAAGGAAAAACCAGAAAACTCTTCGGTTCTTCTTCGCGTACTTCGCGTTCTTCGCGGTGAAATGCTTCTAGGTTTCGGCGGCGATGGTGACCTTCAGCTTTGCCGAGACCTCGGGGTGCAGCTTGACCTCCACCTCGTGCGTCCCCAGCTCCTTGATCGGCTCGGGCAGGTGAATTTGCCGGCGCTCGATCTGGTACTGCTGGCTCTGCAGCTGCTCGTGGATGTCCTTGCTGGTGACCGAGCCGAAGAGCTTGTTCTGCTCGCCGACCTTGCGGGTGAACTTGAGCTCGATGGCCTCCAGCTTCTTGGCCATGGCGCTCATGTTCGACTTCTCCTTGGCCGACCGCGCCAGGATGCCGGACTTCTCGTGCTCCAGGCGGCGGACGTTCTTGTCCGTGGCCAGCACCGCCAGGTTGCGCGGCAGGAGGTAGTTGCGGCCGTAGCCGGGCTTCACCGTGACCAGCGCGCCGGGCTTGCCCAGGTTGACGATCTCTTTGGTGAGAATGACTTTCATCGCCATATCAATCTCCTACTGGTGCGCCTGAACGGTGTACGGCAGCAGGGCCACGTTGCGGCTGCGCTTGATGGCCGTGGCCACCTCGCGCTGGTGCCGCGCGCAGTTCCCCGAGATGCGCCGCGGAACGATCTTGCCGCGCTCGGTGACGAAGTACTTGAGGTCGCCCGCGTTCTTGTAGTCGACCTTCAGGTTCTTGTCCGCGCAGTAGCGGCAGACCTTGCGCCGGCCGAAGCCGCGTCCACCGCGCTCCATGTCGTCGCCGCCGCCGGGACCGCCGTTGCCGCCCCGGTCACCGCCGCGTCCGCCACCGCCGCCGCCGCCGCCGCTACCACCACCGGGTCCGCGCCCGCCGCCGCCGCCGGGACCCCGAGACTCCTTCTTGAATCCGTCCATGTCATTGCTCCTGCAAAAGGGGTTTGGTTACTCAGCGTCCGGGGGAAGTCCGTCGTCCTCGAGGGGCTCGCGCTCGCGCTCGCGGAATCCGCCGCCGCCGCCGCCGAAGCCACCTTCGTCGGAGTCGCGGCCGCCCACGCGCTCCGGAGTCTCCGGGTCGCCCGGCAGCTTCACGTCCGCCTCGACCGCGCGGCTGGCCGCTTCGACCTCGCTCGAGATCTTGACCGACTGGTACTTCATCACGTCGTCGGTCATGCGCAGGTTGCGCTCGAACTCGGCCACGGCCTTCACGTCGCCCAGGTAGAGGAAGCGGATGAAGATGGCGCGGAAGCCCTTCTTCACCTCGTAGCTGGTCTTCTTCTTGCCCCAGTTCTCGACCTTGATGACCTTGCCGCCGTCGCGATGCACGATGCCGCGCATGCGCTCGACGACCTTGTCGACGAGATCGTCGGCCAGGTCGGGACGGAGAAGGAAGATGGTCTCGTACTCGCGCAACTTGACGCCTGCCGCGTGCTGCGGGGCGCCTCCTACGCTGCTGGTGTCTGCCTGCTGCATTTGATGCCTCACGGGTTGTAGCGGCCGGACCCTGAGGCCGGCCGCGAGGTCTACTGCGTTTACTTCCGGCGATTGTGCTTGTTCATCGCCAGCAAAGCTCCCTGCTGTACTGCTGTTACCGCTGCCTCTGCCGCCTGCGGAATCAGCTCCCGCAGGACGTCTTCTTCTTCAGCTGAAAACTTCCCCAACACCCAGTCCGCGCCCTCCCACTGCGGCGGCGGCCTCCCCACTCCGAACCGCACCCGCACGAACTCTGGCGTGCCCAGGTGCTGCTTCAAGCTGCGCAGGCCGTTGTGACCGCCGTCGCCGCCTCCCTGCTTGACCTGGATGCGTCCGAGCTCCAGGTCCATGTCGTCGTGCACGATCACGATCTCGCCCGGCGGCACCTTCCAGAACCGGGCGGCTTGCCCCGTGGGCTCGCCGCTCAGGTTCATGAAGCTCTGGGGCAGCAGCACGGCCGTCTGCGCAGCCTGTCCCAGAACAGCATTCCAGCGGGTTTCGCCGAGGGCCACACCGAGCTTTCGCGCCGCCACTTCCGCGATGCGAAAGCCGATGTTGTGCCGCGTGCGCTCGTACTTTGCCCCGGGGTTGCCGAGGCCGACGAGAAGCCGCACTGGCTACTTCTTGCCGCCCTTGGCGGGAGCGGCGGCGGCACCAGCGGCCGGGGCAGCAGCACCAGCGGCAGGAGCAGCGGCGCCGGCAGCACCAGCGGCGGGAGCGGCAGCACCTTCGGCTCCGGGAACAGCGGCGGCGGCGGCCGGCTTGACCACCTCCTCCTCCTTCTCCGGGATGTTCACGACGGCGACGGTCTGGTCACCCTTGACCTTGAACTTCACGCCCGCGGGCGCCTTCACGTCGGAGACGTGCAGCGACTCGGCGATGGCCAGGTTGGTGATGTCGACTTCGATCTTTTCCGGAATGTCGCTCGGCTTGCAGAGGACGGCGAGCGTACGCGCCACCTGCTGCAGGATGCCGCCTTCCGCGACGCCGACCGGCTTGCCGGTGAGCACGACCGGGACGTTGACGACCACGTCCTTGTCCATGCGCACTTCGAGGAAGTCGCAGTGGAGCATGGCGCCGTCGAGCGGATCGCGCTCGTAGTCCTTGAAGAGGACCGTGCGCGTCTCGCCGCCTTCGACCTGCAGCTTGATGACGGTGTTGAACTTGTGCGGGGTGGCGATGGCCTTCTTGATGGCCAGCGGATCGACAGCCACGTGCAGCGGCTTGTCGTACGGGCCGTAGCAGACGGCCGGAATGAGCTTCTTCATGCGCAGCTGCCGGGCCGGGCCCTTGCCTGCGTGTTCGCGCTTCTGCGCGGTCAACGTCGAGATCTCTTGCGCCATGTTCTACGTTCTCCTTCGTGTCCGAGCGCCGCCGCCGCGGAGGGCAACAAGCCCGCGTGCTTGGGGTTGGCGGCGCTGGGGGAAATTGCCCGTCAGTCGCTTTCGAGAGCGCGGCTGTCTAGCAGAGTTGGTCGCGCCGCGCAAGGAGCAGGCGTCAGTGCGGCTGTTTTTTCTGGTCCTCTTGCAGCTTCTGCTCCTGCAGGAGGTTCGGCGAATCCGTCGAAGCTTTCTTCTCGTCGTCGGACTTCTGGATGATCGCCTGCGCCGCCGAGGCCGCCGCGCCTGCCTGCGGATTGGGGTCCCCGGGAGGACGGCAGACGCACGCCGTCTTGCCATCGACGATGACCAGCGCGGACATCTTGAGGCCAAGGTCGGTGCAGAGGGCCAGGCATTGCGGGCCGCTCTCGAAGGACACCGGCTTGAGCGGAGCGCTGGCAGACGGCGAGGCCGTTCCCATGGCGCAGGCGGAGGCGAGGACGCTGAGGAGGATGAGGTTTCGCATTGGCTCTAGACGAAGAGAGAGGAGAGCGAGTCGCCCGAGTGGATACGGCGGATGGCCTCGCCGAAGATGCGGGCGACCGAGAGCTGGCTGACCTTGCTGCAGGCGCGGGCGTTCTCCCGCAGTTGGACGGTGTTGGTCACCACCAGCTCGTCGATGCTCGAGCTCTGCAGCCGCTCGATGGCCGGGCCGGAGAGGACGGGGTGCACCGTATAGGCCACCACCCGGCGCGCGCCCGCGTCGTGCAGCGCCTTGGCGCCCAGGGCGAGCGTGCCCGCGGTGTCCACCATGTCGTCGAACATGATGGCGGTCTTGCCGCGCACGTCGCCGACGATTTGCATCACCTCTGCCACGTTGGGCTTGGGGCGCCGCTTGTCGACGATGGCCAGGGTGGTGCCGAGCCGCTTGGCGAAGGCGCGCGCGCGCTCGACGCCGCCGGCGTCGGGGCTGACCATGACGCAGTCCTCCGCCATGTGGCCGTACTTCTTGCGCATGTCCTCGAGGAGCACCGGCGAGGCATAGAGGTGGTCGGAGGGCATGTCGAAGAAGCCCTGGATCTGCCCGGCGTGCAGGTCCATGGAGACGAAGCGGTCGGCGCCGGCAGAGGTGATCAGGTCCGCCACCAGGCGGGCGGTGATGGGCGTGCGCGGGGCGACCTTCCGGTCCTGCCGGGCGTAGCCGAAGTAGGGCACCACCGCCGTGATGGAGGCCGCCGAGGCGCGCCGGGCGGCATCGATCATGATGAGCAATTCCATCAGGTGATCATTCACCGGCGCGGAGGTGCTCTGGACCAGGAAGACGTCGCGGCCGCGGACGTTCTCGGAGATCTCGATGCGGATCTCACCGTCGGAGAACTGACCCACCTCGCAACGTCCGACCGGGGCGCCCAGGTACTCGCAGATCTCTTTGACGAGGCCCTTGTTGGAGTTGCCGGAGAAGACGACGAGGTCCTGTTCGGTCTCGGGCATGCGGCCTTCTACCTGGAAGGCTTCAACAGATCCAGACAGACATGATCGTAAAAAGACGTAGCTGCCGGCCCGCCTTGAGCGGCCGCGACTAAGCGCCCGCGACCGCTGCGGAAGTGGGCACGGTGCCGCGCGCCAATTCGCGCTCGTATTCGGCCAGGATGGTCTTTTCCATCTTCTCGCGCGTGTCGCTGTTGAGCGGGTGCGCGATGTCCTTGAAGGTGCCGTCCTTGCGACGCTTGGCAGGCATGGCGACGAAGAGGCCGGTGTTGCCGTTGATGACCTTCAGGTCTCGCACCACGAAACAGTTGTCCAACGTGATGGTGACATAGGCCTTGAGACGCTCTTCACTCACCGGGAAGACCCGCACCTCGGTAATGTCCATTGGCCCTTCCTGGATGCGCGCGCGTACGTAGAGGTAGGAGCGTATCGCTGCCAAGAGCTAGCTGTCAAACAGTTGCCCAGCTCACCCTGGCCAAAGGTCCGGCCCGGTTGAAAAGCTGTCCGCGGCGGCTGGCTTTACGGCACGTCGGTAGGCGCCAGGTCGACCGTGACTTCGGCCGCGCCAGGCAGGCTCCCCGACGCCGTCCCAGCGGTTCCGATGGTGTCCTTGTTGTGATTCGACTGCTGGACGGAGACGGTGAACGCGCCGGTCTGGCCGTTGCCCGAGAGCGAAAGGTCGACCGTGCTGGACGACTGCGGCCCGAACGTCGGCGTGTACGTGTGCGGCCCGTCCGCCAAGGTCAGCGTCACGGTCAGGTGATCGACGTTGTCGTTGGTGGACTGCGAGATGCCCGTGACGTGGACGGTGATGTCCGATTTGTCCGGATCCCACGAGCAGGCGGCGACGGCGAAGAGGGCGATGAGGCAGAGAGCGCGCATTAGAACTTCACCCCCACGTCGCCGCCGGAGCCCACCACCATGGTGTCGGGATGGTCGGGGAAGACGATCAAGAGGACGATGCCGACCACCAGCGCCGGACCTGCCACCAAGAGCGCGGTCTTGGCGCGGTTGCCGTCGGCGTTGGCCTTGGCCAGCATGCCCGCATCCTGCCGGCCTTCGAAGACCAGCGTGTGTTGATAGGTGCTGTGCGCGTTGGAAGCCGCCAGCGCCTCGCCGCCCGCGAAGATGGCGCCGCCGACGAAGCCGGCCATGGCGAGGTAGCCGAGCGCGCGGCCCGGGTTGGGCCGGAACGGCGCCTTGACGATGCGCGGCCCGGCGGGAGGCAGGTTGCTTTGCCCGGCCGAATAAGCCGCCGCGCCCACTTCGGGCGCCACCACCTTGATGGTGAAGGGAATGGCCGGCGCGCCGGTGCGGCCGGGGCCGTTCTGGTACTTGTCGTAGGCCTCGATGTAGTACTCGATGTCGCCCGTCGCCATCTGCGCGGGGATGGTGGCCGTGAAGTTGTCGCCGCCGAGGTCGCCCATGGGCAGCGCCTTGAAGCTCTTCTCGCCGACGCGGCGGAACATCACCGTGGGCGAAGAGACGCCGGTGTCGCCGACCAGGCGCGCGTTGATCTCGATGGCGGTGTTCTTGGTGGCGCTGGTCACTGCCGTGTGGGTGATGGCCGGCGGCGCGCCCTTGGGCTTGGGCGGCGGCGGCAGGGTGGCGGCGGCCTTCTGCTCTTCGAGGGCGATGGTGAGCGGCGCCTCGGGCGAGCCCGACCGGACCGGACCGTTGCCGGCGTTGTCGTAGACCTCGACGTAATATTCGAGCGCCTCTACGCTGGTGATGGCCGGCGCCAATTCCACGGAGTAGTCGCCCGGCGTGGCGCGGACGGGCGTCATGCGCAGCGGGATGAACTCCGTGCTGCCCAGGCCCTTCTTCCGCACATAGAGGACCGGTCCGAAGATGCCGCTGGGGTCGACGGCGTGCGCGACGATGGTGAGCGGCCGGCCGCGCGGCGCCTTGCTGACGGGCGTGTGGTTGAGCACCGGCGGGTCGTTGTCGGGCGGGCCGTTGTAGACTTCTGGAGCCTTCGGCTCGGCCGGAGTCTCGGGAGCGGCGACCACCGGGGCCGGAGCAGCGACCTCTGCCGGCGGCGCTTCCGCGGGCGGCGGCGGCGTGGCGTCGTGCACGATGGTGGGAGCGGGCGCGACGGGCGGAGGCTGCGCGGCTTCCAGCGCCTTGCGCGTCTCCTCGTCGATGTCGCTCTGCTGGGAAGGCGCGGGCGGCACCACCGCCTTCTTGGCCTTCTTGGTCGTCTTCTTCTTGGTGGTCTTTTTCTTCGCCGGCTTCGTCCCGGCGTCAGCGCTGCCAGGCGCCGCGGCGGTGGTGCCCGCGTCGGCTTGCGCCTGGGCCTTGATGGCCGGGAGGACGCAGAGAGCGGCGAGCGCAACGGCGAACGCGTATCGAGCGTGCATGCGGACCCCTGAAAGCATGCCAGCGACCTTACTTTCGCTGGGGCGCATCGTCAACGAAGGACTACGAAAGAACTATAGGAGATCGCGGCGGCGGTGGGCCAGGGCAGGCAGGTCGCGGCGGACCTGTCTCAGACGTTTTTCGTCCAGCTCGGCCAGCGCGAAGCCCTCCTTCTCGCCGCCGGCGTCCGCCAGGACCTCGCCCCAGGGGTCGACGATGCAGCTGTGGCCCCAGGTGTAGCGGTTCTCCTTGGCCGGCCCGATGCGGCCCACCTGCGCCGGCGCCAGCACGTAGGCCTGGTTCTCGACGGCCCGCGCCCGCAGCAGCACCTCCCAGTGCGCCTTGCCCGTGTAGGCGGTGAAGGCGGCCGGGACGCAGATGACGTCGGCGTCGAGCGCCCGGAAGAGCTCGGGGAAGCGCAGGTCGTAGCAGACGGTCTGGCCCAACTTGAGATTCGGCTCGAGCTGGACCGCCTTGGCCACCGCCGGCCCGGGCGCGACGCTGGCCGACTCGCGGTAGACCGCGCCGTCGGGGATGTCGACGTCGAAGAGGTGCAGCTTCCGGTAGACCGCCGCGATCTTGCCGTCGCGGCCGATCAACGCCGAGGAGTTGTAGATGCGGCCGTCCTCGGCGCGTTCGGCGATGGACCCCGCCAGACACCAGACGTGCAGCTTCTCGCAGAGCGCCCGCAGCGGCTGCAGCTGAGGCCCGTCGATGGGCCCCGCGAAGGTCTTCTCCTTGGCGGGCCCGATGTGTTCCCACATCTCCGGCAGCCCGATGAGCTGCGCGCCCTTGGCTGCGGCCTGGGAGACCAGGTCCAGCGCCTTGGCTTCGTTGACTGCCCGATCGGCTCCCGAGCTCATCTGGACGGCGGCGGCAAGCATGCGTCTTGACTATCACATCCCTTGTCTGGTACGGCGGCCCACACATTTTCGGGATGCATCCGAAAGTGGGTCCGGTCGGGGCCCGCTTTTTGTTTTTTCAGGGACTTTTTCAGGGGTTTTGCGTGGGACGGAAGGAAGACATTTTGGAGAAGGTCCGGCAGATCGCCGGCCCGTTGGCTGCCCAGGAGGGTCTGGAGCTGATCGACGTCGAGTTTGGCATGCCCGGCGCTCCCATGGCGCTGGTGCTCTACATCGATCGCATCAGCAAAGACGGCGAAGAGGGCGGAGTCTCGCTGGACGACTGCGCCACCATGTCCCACGCCGTCAGCGCCGCACTCGACGTGGAAGATCCCATCGCCGGCGCTTATGATCTCCAGGTCTCGAGCCCGGGGCTGGACCGTCCGCTGCGAACCCCGGAGCACTTCCAGAAGTACGCAGGCGAGCGGGTGCGGGTGAAGACCTATGCCCCCATCTCCGAAACGGACAACCGCAAGACCTTCATCGGCAAGCTGAACGGGTACCAAAAAGATGACGGAGGCGGGTTCGTGTTGGTGGACGTGGACGGCAAGGTGTTTCGCGTTCCGCACGCGCAGATCAGCAAGGCAAACGTAGAACCGAACTTCGACAACTAAAAACTTCAAAAAGCGAGAACTGAAATGGCATCTCCCGCTCCGCAGGCGCCCATCGTCAACTTGAACATGATCCTGGACCAGGTGGCCAAGGACAAGGGCATCGAGCGCAACGTCCTGGTCGACACGCTGCAGAACGCCATCGCCCAGGCGGCCAAGCGTCACTTCGGCCAGGACCGCGCCATCGAGGCGACGTACAACGAGGAGAAGGGCGTGGTGGAGGTCTTCCAGACGCTGACGGTGGTTCCGCGCGTGGAAGTCGAAGATCCCATCAAGGCCGTCAACCAGATCTCGCTCGACGAAGCCGGCAAGAAGGGCATCGAAGCAGAAGTGGGCGACGAGCTCTTGTTCCAGATCTTCTACCGGCCGGAAGACGAGGAAGAGGCCCGCGTCCAGGACGAGCGCTACGGCGACATCCTGCACCTCAAGACCTATCGCAAAGGCTTCGGCCGCATCGCCGCGCAGACCGCCAAGCAGGTCATCATCCAGCGGACCCGCGACGCAGAGCGCGAGAACGTCTTCAACGACTATAAGGATCGCAAGGGCGAGATCGTCTCGGGCATCGCGCTGCGGTTCGAGCGCGGCAACATCATCGTCAACCTGGGCCGCGCCGAAGCCGTGCTGCCGGTCCGCGAGCAGACTCCGCGCGAGTCGTACCGCGCCGGAGACCGCGTGCAGGCCTTCGTGCTGGACGTGCTCCGCGAGAGCAAGGGTCCGCAGATCATCCTGTCGCGCGCCTCGCCAGAGCTGGTTCGCAAGCTGTTCGAGATGGAAGTTCCCGAGATCGCCGAGGGCGTGGTGGTGATCGAAGCCTGCGCTCGCGAGCCGGGCGGCCGCACCAAGATCGCGGTGGCCTCGCGCGATGGCGACGTGGACCCGGTTGGCGCCTGCGTCGGCATGAAGGGCAGCCGCGTCCAGGCCGTGGTGCAGGAGCTTCGCGGCGAGAAGATCGACATCGTCCCGTGGGATGAAGATGCGGCGCGGTTCGTCTGCAACGCGCTCCAGCCCGCCGAAGTCTCGCGCGTGCTGCTCGACGACGAGAACAAGGCGATGGAGATCATCGTCCCC
>DATBAA010000072.1:0-10846 GCA_036271755.1 Myxococcales bacterium
CAGGTGCTCGAGGACCAGCACCCGCACGAAGCATTGGTCAGGCGTTGAAGACCAAGAGCTCGTCGACTGGACCGCGCGCCCCGGCTTTGCTGTTGACGAAGCGGGGCGCCTTCACCAGCCGCTGTTCGAAGCCCGCGTAGAGGGCGCGGACGCGGTCGGTGGCGGAGTTGGAGAGCAGGAAGCGCACGCCGCGGCGGTTCAAGATGACGCAGGCGTGCGCGAGCCGTTTCTGATCTTCCCAGGAGAACCCGCCGGCGGTGTAGGAAGCGAAGCTGGCGGTGGGCGAGACCGGATCGTAGGGCGGATCCAAGTAGACGAAGTCGCCGGGCGCGGCCTTGGCCATCGACTCCTCGAAGGGCGCGTGGGCGAGCTTCACGCCCCGCAGCGCGTGGCTGGCGGTGATGAGCGTCGCCGGGTCGTTGAACTTGGGGTTCTTGTAGCGGCCGATGGGCACGTTGAAGCGGCCGGCGCGGTTGACGCGCCACAATCCATTGAAGCAGGTCTTGTTCAGGTAGATGAAGCGCGCGGCGCGCTCGGCGGGCTCGAGCGTCAGCGGGTCGAGGGCGCGGACGGCGGTGAAGTGGGCCTGCTCGTAGACGTGGCGGGCGAGGACGTCGAGCACGCCGTAGACGTTGTCGCGCACCTGCGAATAGGTGTGGATGAGCTCGGCGTTCTGGTCCGACAGCGACGCGCGCCTGGGCTGCACCGAGAAGAAGAGCGCGCCGCCGCCGACGAAGGGCTCGTGGTAGCCGCGCAGCCGGCCCGGCACGTGCTTCTGCAGCTCGTGGAGGAGCGAGGTCTTGCCGCCCACCCACTTGATGAACGGCGTCGCCTTCTCGCGCTCCTCGGGGAGATAGGCGCGGAGCAGGCTTTCTTCACGGCGGAGCTGCAGTACGGGCATGCGAAATCGGTAACACGGGCGATCGACCGCGCAAAAATTCCGGCGCCGCGGCTGATTATTTGACGTGCGCCACGGTGAATGGCCCGTACGTCGCGGCCGGCGTGTTGGTGCTCTTCCCGTACTCCACCCAGTATTGCGCGGGCTGCGACTTATCGATGAGCAGCGTCGTCTTGTGCCCGAAGCTCGCCGAGCGGATGCGCTGAGAGGCATCGACGCGCTCCACTTTCGCGGAGGCCGGCGGAGCCGCCGCGGGCTTCGCCTCGATGGCCTCGCTGCCGAGCGTGAGGTAGTGGTCCTTCACCGCGGAGATCTGATCGGGGCTGAGCGCCGCAGCGAGGAGCGATGCGGCGATGAGAGTGGCCTTGAAGAACATTTGCGAGTCTCCCGCGTCTCAAATCGTTGGACCTGCCGAAGATGCGCGCCGAAGCCTATCGCCAGACGAACCCCGCCGCGCCCGATTCGCATTGTACTACACCTGCCTACATCGACGTTCGGGAGAGAAATAGCTTCATCAAGCTTTTGTGGAGCGGTGGTTTCGCGTTGTCCAGCAGACGGAATTCGAGTAGGAACCGTCCCCTCGAAATGCGGACTTCACTCCTCCTCGCCGCGCTGGCCCTCGTCTCGGCTGCGGCCCAGGCACAGAACAAGCCCGCGCCCGCCAAACCCCCTCAAGGCGCAGGTCCGACGGTTGGCGCGCCCATCGTGCCGGTGCTTCCCTCGGGCCACGCGCCAGAGCGTCCCGCGGGCCTTTCGGCGGAGCAGGCGCAGGCGGCGGTGCCCCTCAACGGCACCATCGCGCGCGTCGACGTGCAGGGCAATCGCCGCGTCGAGGCCGACGCCGTCCGCACCGTGCTCGGCAACACCATGAAGGTGGGCGACACCTTCGACAAGGAGAAGAACAAGAACGCGCTCCTCGCCATCTGGAAGATGGGCTACTTCTCCGACGTCCGCATCGACGTCTCGCCCGCGCCCGCGCCGCTCGAGGGCTACGTCCTCACCGTGCTGCTGGCCGAAAAGCCGGCCATCAACAAGATCCAGACGGAGGGCAACGAAGAGCTCACCAACGACGACTTGAAGGACACCATCGAGATCAAGACCTTCCAGATCCTCGACCTGGAGCAGGTGCGCAAGTCGGCGAAGAAGATGCAGGAGAAGTACATCGAGAAGGGCTACTTCCTGGCGGAGGTGAGCACCAAGATCGACCCGCTGCCCAACAACGAAGTGGCGGTCATCTTCCAGGTCAACGAGCACGCCAAGATCTCGGTGCGCGAGGTGCGCTTCGTCGGCAACCACGCCATCTCCGACGCCGAGCTGAAGGCGGCGATGATCACGCAAGAAGGAAACCTCCTCTCCTTCTTCACCAACACCGGCACCTACCGCGAGGACGCCTTCCAGCGCGACGAGATCGTGCTGCAGGGCCTCTACTTCGACCTCGGCTACATCTATGTGAAGTTCGGCAAGCCGGCCATCGAGCTGTCGCCGGACAAGCGCTACATCTACATCACCATGGTCATCGACGAGGGCCTGCCCTTCGACGTCAGCAAGATCGACGTCGGCGGCGATCTCATCGTCGACAAGTCGGAGCTGCTGCCGCTCATCACCACCAAGCCCGGCCAGCGCTTCTCCAAGTCGCGCCTGCAGATCGACATGAACCGGCTGCTCGACGTCTACAAGGACCAGGGCTTCGCCTACGCCAACGTCACCCCCGACACCGCGGTGGATCTCGCCACCCGCACCGTCGAGCTGACCTACAACTTCCAGAAGGGCAACCTGGTCACGATCGAGAAGATCGAGATCGTCGGCAATACGAAAACGCGCGACGAGGTCATCCGCAGGGAAATGCGCATCGCCGAAGGCCAGCTCTTCTCGGGCACGCGCGTCCGCGCTTCCAAGGCCCGCGTCACCTCGCTGGGCTACTTCGACAACGTCGAGATCAACCAGAAGCGCGGCACCACCGACGACAAGATGGTGCTCGAGGTCTCCATCAAGGAGAAGCTGACCGGCACCTTCCAGATCGGCTTCGGCTTCACCGGCGGCGAGAGCTTCTTCGCCCAGGCCCAGCTCTCGCAGAACAACCTGCTCGGCTACGGCCACACCGCGTCCTTGTCGCTGCAGTTCTCCAGCATCCGGCAGCTGTTCCAGGTCAGCTATTCGGACCCGTACCTCTTCGGCACGCAGTGGACGGGCGCCATCGACCTCTACCGGTCGGACCTCATCTATTCGGGCTTCGAGCGCCAGGCCAACGGCGGTTCGCTCACCGCGGGCTACGAGCTCTCGCCGATCATCTCCTGGCTGGAAGACTTCCGCGTCTTCCTCACCTACACGCTGGAGTTCGTCGACGTCATCGCCAGCGACCAGCAGACTGACCTGCTCGCCAACCAGTTCTCGTCGGGCCGCACTTCGGCGCTGCGCTTCTCCTTCAACTTCGACCGGCGCGACAACCGCCTCTTCCCCACCAAGGGCTTCCTCTCCTCGGCGGCGGCAGAGTTCGCCACCTCGCTCCTGGACAGCGAAAATCTCTTCCAGCGCTACCGGCTCATCCAGCGCTTCTACCAGCCGCTCTTCTGGGGTCTGGTCTTCAAAGCCAACCTGAACCTCGGCTATATCCGCTCCACCTCGTCGACCCGGCCGGTGGCCATCAGCGAAAAATTCTTCGAGGGTGGCATCAACTCCATCCGCGGCTATACGCTGCGCAGCATCTCGCCCACCGTCCCCATCGCGGTCGTCAAGGAGCAGGACTCCGGCATCGTCAACTTCGCCATCGGCGGCAACAAGGAGTTCATCAGCAACTGGGAGGTCGAGTTCCCCATCGTCGAGTCGGCGGGCGTGCGCGGCGTGGCCTTCTACGACGCGGGCAACGTCTTCGGCGACAACGAGCGGTTCTTCAAGAGCGCGCAGCGTGGCGGCGACCTGCCGCTGGGCCTGTTCCACTCCACCGGCCTCGGCGTTCGCTGGTTCTCGCCGCTGGGTCCGCTGCGCTTCGAGGTCGGCTTCCCGCTCACCAGGCGAGAGTCCGACGACGCCTATTTGTTCGAGTTCACCATCGGCAACTTCTTCTGATCGTCCCCGCGGCGCTTGCCCGGCGCGGGAAAACACTGTATCGGCGCACCCAATCGCTGCGCTGGAAAGTTTTCTGAGGAGAACAAAGTGATGCGCCGTCTGCTCATTCTTGCCCTGCCGCTGTTCGCCGTCCTGGCATCCACCCGCGCCAACGCCCAGACGGCGAAGATCGGTTTCGTCGACGTGCAGCGCGCCCTCGTCGAGGTCGAGGAGGGCAAAGCCGCCCGCACGCGCCTCCAGGGCGAGCTCGCGCAGAAGCGCGCCGATCTGGAGAAGAAGCGCGGCGATCTGGAAAAGATGAAGGCCGACTACGAGAAGCAGCTGCCCGTGCTCTCGGAAGACGCCAAGCGCAAGAAGGGCGAGGAGCTGCAGAAGGCCTTCATGGAGGCGCAGCAGGAGGCCGGCCAGATGCAGGAGGAGCTGCAGCGCAAGGAGCAGGAGGCCATGTCGGGCATCTCCAAGCGCATGGTGCAGATCGTCAACGAGGTGGTCGACCGCGAGGGCCTGAACTACGTCCTCGACAAGGCCGCGCTGCTCTACGCTCCGCCTGCCTCCGACATCACCAACGAAGTGGTGCGCCGCTACAACGAGCGCTTCGCAGCCAAGGCCGACGCCGGCACCACCAAGAAGCCGCCGGCTCCGGCGCCCAAGAAGTAGCTGCAATGCAGCTCTCGCTCGCAGAGCTGGGGCCCCGTATCGGCGCGGAGGTGCGCGGCGACGGGGCCCTCTGCGTAACGGGGGTCGCCGAGCTCTCGGCAGCCACGCCCGACCAGCTCGCGTTCTACTCCAACGCCAAATACAAGAAGGACCTGGCCGCGACCCGCGCCGGGGCGGTCATCGTCGCCGCGGCGGACGAGGCGCTGGTGCCCGCGGGCTCCGCGCGGCTGATCGCGGCTCAAGCGTACGTCGCCTTCGCCAAGGTGAGCGCGATCTTTCATCATGATCTGGCGGTCGAGGCGGGCATCCAGCGCGGCGCCCTGGTGGACGAGAGCGCGCAGGTGCACGAGACAGCGGCCGTCGCGCCAGGAGCTTACGTAGGCCCGGGCGCGCGCATCGGCCCGCGGACCACGCTGCACGCCGGCGCCCGAGTGCTCGACTGCGCGGTCATCGGCGAAGGCTGCACGCTCTATCCGGGCGCGGTGGTGCGCGAGCGGTGCATCATCGGCGACCGCGTCATCCTGCAGCCCAACTGCGTCATCGGCAGCGACGGCTTCGGCTTCGCCTTCGACATGGAGGGAGACGGCCAGGGCCCGGTGCACCGCAAGGTTCCCCAGGCCGGCATCGTCCGCATCGAGGACGACGTGGAGGTGGGCGCCTGCACCTGCATCGACCGCGCGACGCTGGGCGAGACGGTGATTGGCCGCGGCACCAAGATCGACAACCTGGTGCAGATTGGCCACAACGTGAAGGTGGGCGCGCTCTCGTTGATCATCGCCCAGGTGGGCATCAGCGGCTCGACCGAGCTGGGCATGGGCGTGGTGCTGGCG
Organism: Myxococcales bacterium; assembly: GCA_036271755.1. Taxonomy (GTDB): domain Bacteria; phylum Myxococcota; class Myxococcia; order Myxococcales; family 40CM-4-68-19; genus 40CM-4-68-19. Next base: position 5,449 of record DATBAA010000072.1, read on the forward strand.
GGACAGGTCGGCGTGGCGGGGCACATCAAGATCGGCGATGGGGCGCGCGTGGGCGGGCAGTCGGGCGTCTTCAACGATCTCGAGCCGGGCGTCACCGTCTCGGGCACCCCGACGCGGCCGCAAGGGCAGTACCTGCGCAGCCTGGCTGTGCTGCCGCACCTTCCCGAGCTGGTCAAAGAAGTGCGAAAGCTGACGCAGCGGGTCCAAGAGCTGGAGCTGCGAGCAAAGGAGCGCACGTGATGGACATCGTGAAGATCCTGAAGGCGCTGCCGCACCGCTATCCGTTCCTGCTGGTCGATCGGGTGGTGGAGGTGGTGCAGGGGCAGCACATCCACGCGTACAAGAACCTCACCTACAACGAGCAGTTCTTCCAGGGGCACTTTCCCGGAAAGCCGGTCATGCCCGGCGTGCTGCAGCTGGAGGCGCTGGCGCAGGCCGGAGCGCTGCTGGCCTACGAAGGCGCGCCCTTCGACCCGCTGACCAAGGTCATTTACTTGATGTCGTTCGACAAGGTGAAGTTCAGGAAGCCCGTGGTGCCCGGAGACCGCCTCGACCTGCACGTGAAGATCGAGCGGCAGAAGGGAGTCATCTGGAGGCTGGCCGGCGAAGGCAAGGTGGACGGAGCGACCGTGAGCGAGGCCCAGATGATGGCGATGATCGGCGACCGGGAGCCCGGATGACGGTCCACGCGACTGCCATCGTCGACAAGCGGGCGGAGTTGGACAGCAGCGTGGAGGTGGGGCCCTACGCGGTCATCGGGCCGCGGGTGAAGATCGGCGCGCGCACCAAGGTGGGCCCGCACGCGGTCATCGAGGGCGACACCACCATCGGCGAAGGCAACACCATCTTCCAGTTCGCCTCGGTTGGCGCCATTCCGCAGGACTTGAAGTACGCCGGCGAGCCGACGCGGCTGACCATCGGCAACGGCAACACCATCCGCGAGTTCGCGACGGTGCACCTGGGCACCGCGCAGGGCGGCGGCGTCACCCGCATCAGCGACAAGTGCCTCTTGATGGCCAACAGCCACATCGCGCACGACGTGCAGCTGGGCGAAGGCTGCGTGCTGGCCAACTCGGCGGCGCTCGCGGGGCACGTGACGGTCGAGGATCGGGTCATCTTCGGCGGGCTCTCCGCGGTGCACCAGTTCACGCGCATCGGGCGGCTGGCGTTCATCTCCGGCGGCGCCATGGTGACGCAGGACGTGCCGCCTTACGTGACCGTGCAGGGCGACCGCGCGGAGGTGGTTGGCCTCAACACGGTGGGGCTGACGCGGGCGCACTTCGACGACGCGCAGCAGACGCGGGTGAAGAGCGCGTTCAAGATCCTCTATCGCAGCAAGCTGGGCTTCCGCGAGGCCATCGCGCACGTGCGCGCGGAGCACGGCGGCCACTCGGAGATCGACCACATGGTGTCGTTCCTGGAGAACACGCAGCGCGGAATCGCCCGGTGAAGACCGAGCCGGTGGCCGGTGCCCAGGGTCCGGCGTCCGGCGCTCCCATCGGACTCATCGCCGGCTCCGGCCGGCTGCCCGTGCTCTTCGCGGAGGCCGCGCGCCTCGCGGGGCGCACCGTCATCGTCGTCGCTCATGAGGGCGAGACCGAAAAGGACTTCTCCGCGCAGGCCTGGGTGAAGCTGGGGCAGCTGGGAAAGATCGCCGAGGTTTTGCGCGCCGCCGGAGTGAGCGAGGCGGTGTTCTGCGGAGCGCTGGCCAAGCCGCGGCTGCTCGACATGCGGCCCGATTGGTTGGGGCTCAAAGCGATGGCGCGCATGCGAACCTTCGGCGACGACGCCGCGCTGCGGGCGATCGCGGCGGTGTTGGAAGAAGAGGGCGTGCGCATTGTCTCGCCGCTGCCGTTCGTGCCGGGGCTGCTGGCTCCGTCCGGACCGTTGGGCAAGAGGAAGCTGTCCGACGAGCAGCGCAAGGACGCGCAGCTGGGGCTCTCGGTGGCGCGCGCCATCGGCGCTCTGGACGTGGGGCAGACGGTGGCGGTGAAGAAGGGCGTGGTGTTGGCGGTGGAGGCGGCGGAAGGCACCGACGCCTGCATCGCGCGCGCGGGCTCGATCGCGGCCGGAGCGGTGGTGGTCAAGGTTCGCAAGCCGCAGCAGGACGACCGCTTCGACGCGCCGGCCGTTGGCCCGCGGACCATCGAGGCTTGCGCCCAGGCGCGCTGCGCCGGTCTCGCGGTAGAAGCAGGCGCGACGCTGGTGCTGGACAGGGCGGCGTTTGCCGCCGCGGCCGACAAGGCCGGCATCGCCGTCGAAGGGATCTGAGCTTGCTCGCCACCACTGCCTCCGTCGACGAGATTCTCAAAGCAGCGGGCTCGCGCGAGTTCAAGCTCGTCGTCGACGTCGAGCGCGGCGAGTGGCTGCTGCCGCGGGCCGTCTGGCTGCTGCAGGAGAAGCTGAACGCGTATGCCAGCTTCATCCTCGACGGGAAGATGCGCGAGTTCTATCCGTACGCGCTGCCCGCGGACTGCCGCATCGTCATCAAATCGCGCGGGCAGCCGCCGCACGATGCGCTGAAGCTGCTGGAGATGGTGCGCGGTGCGCTGAGCAAAGAAGGCGTGAAGGTCGACTTCGAGCAGGTCACGTGAGCCTCTTGATCGTCGCGGTGGAGGCCTCGGCGGACTTGCACGGCGCGGCGGTGCTGCGCGAGCTGCGCGCGCTGGTGCCGGACCTGAAGGCGTTTGGAGCCGGCGGACCGCGCATGCGCGCCGAGGGCTTCGAGGCCTTGGTGCGGGCGGAGGATCTCTCGGTGATGGGCATCGCGGAGGTGCTGCCCGCGCTGCCGCGCATCTTCGAGGCGATGGACGCCCTGCGCGAGGCCGCGCGCGAGCGGAAGCCTTCCTTGGCGCTGCTCATCGACAGCCCCGACTTCAACCTGCGGCTGGCGCGGAGGCTGCGCGAGCTGCGCATCAAGGTGGCGTACTTCATCGGCCCCAGCGTCTGGGCGTGGCGGACGTATCGCGTGAAGCAGATCGCGCGCGACGTGGCGCGGATGCTGGTCATCCTGCCCTTCGAAGCGGCGTTCTACGCGAAGCACGGCGTGGAGGCGCGCTACGTCGGCAACCCGCTGGCGGACGAGCTGCGGGCGCTGCCGGCCGCCACGGCCGATCGCGCGGCGGCGCAGACGGTGGTCTTCGGCGCCGCCACCGGCCCGGTGCTGGCGCTGCTCCCAGGCTCGCGATTGCAAGAGATCCACCGCCTCTGGCCGCCCATGCTGGCCGCCGCCCGCAAGCTGCAGGCGAGCACGCCCGGCCTGCGCCTCGTGGTGCCCATCGCCGGCACGCTCGACCGCGCGCTCTTCGGCTATGCGCCCGACGTGCAGTTCGTCAGCAGCGCGGCAATAGCGCTGGCGGCGGCCGATGCGGCGATCGTCGCCTCCGGCACCGCCACGCTGGAGGCCGCGCTGGCCCTGGTGCCGCAGGTGGTGGTGTACCGGACGAGCTGGCTCAGCTGGCTGGTGGGCCGCCTGCTCATTCGCGTGCGCTTCATCTCGCTGCCGAATCTCCTCGCGGGCAAGGCGCTGGTGCCCGAGCTGCTGCAGTCGCGCTGCACGCCGCAGAACATCGCCGGCAGCGTTGCGCCACTGCTCGCTGGCGGACCCGACCGGGAAGCCCAGCTCGAAGGATTGCGCGCCGTCCGCGCCGAGCTGCTGCCGCCGGGCGCGCCCGGAGCTTCGCGGCGCGCCGCCGAAGAGGTCGCCGCGCTGATGGGATCCCCGGCATGAAAGAGCGCGCTTGCGTCATCGTGCCCACCTACAACGAGCTCGAGAACCTGGGGCAGATCGTGCCGGCCATCCTCGCCGCCTCGCGCGAGGTGGACGTGCTGGTGGTGGACGACAACTCTCCCGACGGCACCGGCCGCGCCGCGGACGAGTTGGCCGCGCGCGAGCCTCGCGTGCGCGTGCTGCATCGCGCTTTGAAGGAGGGCCTTGGCCGCGCCTACCTGGCCGGCTTCGCCGAGGCGCTGGCGCACGGCTACGGCCGCATCTTGGAGATGGACGCAGACTTCTCCCACGATCCTTCGCGGCTGCCGGCGCTGCTCGAAGCCTCGCGCGACGCGGACGTGGTGCTGGGCAGCCGCTATGTCGAAGGCGGCGGGACGGTGAACTGGGGCCTGGGCCGGCGCCTGCTCAGCCGCGGCGGCAGCCTCTATGCGCGCACCATCCTGGGCCTGCCGGTGCGCGATCTGACCGGCGGCTTCAAGTGCTTCCGCCGCGAGGTCCTGGAGGCGCTGGACCTCGCGACGGTGCGCTCCACCGGCTACGCCTTCCAGATCGAACTGACCTATCGCGCGAGCAAACGAGGCTTTCGCATTCGCGAGGTTCCCATCATCTTCGCCGACCGCCGCGTGGGCAAAAGCAAGATGAGCCGCCGCATCGTGGTTGAAGCCTTGTGGATGGTGTGGAACATTCGCTTCGACAAGGCCGCTAACGGCCGTTAGAGGAGTGCTCCATGACGCTCTTGCTGGCTTTGATTCTCGCCGCCGCTCCCGCGCGCACCTTCCGCATCGAGCAGACCATCGACGTTCCCGCGCAGGCTGGGCCGGTCTCGCTCTGGGTGCCGGTGCCGCACGACGACAAGTGGCAGACGGTCAGCGCGGTCTCCGTCAACGGCGCCCCGATGGTTCGCGATGCCCTGGGCAACCAGGCGGCGCGGTATGAAGTGCCGGCGGCAGGCGCCCAGCTGAAGGTGGCCTACACGGTCGAGCGGCGCGAGCGCGAGGCAGACCTGGCGGCGGCACCGGCCAAGGCCGCGCCCGCGACGGAGTGGCTCAAGGACGACAGGCTCGTCCATGTCGACGAGAAGATCCGCAAGATCTCGGCCGACGTCACCAAGGGCGCAACGACTCCCGTCGAGAAGGCCCGCGCGGTCTACGCCTACGTGCTGGCGAACATGAAGTACCAGAAGACCGGCGACGGCTGGGGCAACGGCTCCATCATCTGGGCCTGCGACGAGAAGTACGGCAACTGCACCGACTTCCACGCGCTCTTCATCGGCCTGATGCGCGCGGCCAACGTGCCGGCCCGCTTCGAGATCGGCCGCTCGGTGCCGCCGGAGAGCGGCGCCATCGCCGGCTATCACTGCTGGGCTGACTTTCAATCCGGCACGGCCTGGATTCCGGTGGACGCCAGCGAGGCCTGGAAGCACCCGGAGAAGAAGGACTACTTCTTCGGCCACCATGACGACGACCGCTTCGCGCTCTCCATGGGCCGCGACCTCAAGCTCCCGGGCATGAAGGGCGACACGCTCAACTACTTCGTCGACCCCTACGGCGAGCTGACCGACGGCACCAAGGTGAAGGGCATCAAACAAACCACCCAGGTCACCACCGTCCTCGCCAGCCGCTAAAGCTCCCCTCTCTTCGTTTCAACCGCAAAGCGCGCGCAGCGCGC
>DATBAA010000073.1:0-9378 GCA_036271755.1 Myxococcales bacterium
GCCAACTGCAGCGCCAGGGCCGCGGCGGTGGTCGTCTTGCCGACGCCGCCGGAGCCGACGCAGCAGATCACCTGCCGCCCGCGCACAGCCGCAAAGAGGCCGGTCTCGAGCTTGCCGTCAGAATTCATTTGGGCATCCCGATGGCCGCCGCGATCTTCTCCAAGGCAGACAATCCGAAGCCCGTGCGCTCGAAGAGGAACGGCACTTTGTACAGAGCGCGCTGCGGAATGGCATCGCGCAGCACCTTCTCGTAGTAAGCCGAGAGCACGGCGCGCGACTCGTGGTTGTCGGCGGCCTCGCCCGAGGCAGACAAGAGCGGCCCGCCGCGCGTCACCGCCGCGACTTCGGCCGGCGAGAAGCGGCTCTCGAAGTAGCCGTTCAAGAAGAGCGGTCCAGAGGGAAAGCCGTGCTTGCGCAGCGACTGGTCCAGCTCGATGGCTTCGTTGGCCGGCATCTCCTCCGGCAAGGTCGCGATGCAGACGCTGCAGCGCGCCGGGTCCGCGAGCAGCGACTGCATGCCGCGCATGTCGCGCGCCAGCGGTCCCTCGGTGACGAGGCCCAGGAACACTTCGGGGACGGTGAGGAACGTCAGGCCATGGCCGGTGGCAGGCGCATCCAAAATGACCAGATCCCAGCGCAGCTTGCCGCGCTCCATGTCGTGCGCGGCGTGCCACCACACCTTGCCCAGCATGACGATCTCGGCCAGCGACGGCGCGGCGGCGAGGAAGTAGCGCGCGGCCGCGTTCTCGAAGGCGATCTTGTACAAAGTCTCGTACTTGATGGTCATCAGCGCGTACTCGCGCATCGCCTCGCGCGGCCGCACGTGCACGCTGTACAAATTGGGCAGCAGCTCGCGGATCTTGGTGCCCGACGGCGGCCGGCCGAAGAGCTCGCTCACCCGCTCGCGCGCGACCACCTCGCAGACGAGCGTCTTCTTGCCCTGCCGGGCAGCGGTCAAGGCGAGCGCAGCCGAGAGCGTGCTCTTTCCGGTCCCACCCTTGCCGGTCACCACGATCAGGCGGCGCCCCAGGATGGACTCGTCGAGGGCGCTCATGAGGGCGCGGGACTGTAGTGTTCGGCGGTTACAGCGTCAATCGAGGCTTGTGAACGACGAAAATGTTGTTCTTGACATGGCGCGGCAAATCGCTGAGATTTCACGACGCCCTGCGACAAAAAGGATCAACATGCTGCGTGAAAACCCCGTATTCAAGAAGATGATCTCGACCGGCGAAGAGCGCATGAGCAAGCTCGCCTCGCAGCTCCTCGGCAACGAGAAGTTCATGGGCGCGCTGCAAAAGACCGTCAGCGCTGCAATGGACGCCAAGGCGACCGCCACCCTGGCCGCCCACACCGCGTTGGGCGCCATGAACATCCCCACCACCGGCGACGTGCGGAAGCTCGAGGGCAAGATCGAAGAGCTGGAGAAGGTGTTCGAGGGCCTCTCCGCCAAGATCGCCGAGCTGCAGAAGAAGGACGTTTCGACTCACTGATGTTGAGACTGCGCGGGCGCGCGGTAACGTGCGCCCATGCGCGTCTTCGTTCTCCTCTCACTCCTGGCCGCCGGCTGCGGGCACCTCCTGCCCGGCGGCAATCGTTGCCCCGCGAGCGGCGGCCCGCAGTGGCGCGAGCTTCGCAGCCAGCACTTCGCCCTCGACACCGACCTGCCCGAGGCGGACGCCGCCCTCTGGGTGAAGGATCTCGAGCAGCTCGAGGCCACCGTCACAGGCGCCCTGAGCAACCGCAAAGTCGACCTGCCGGGCCGGCTGCGGGTGGTGGTGCCGGCCTCGCTCGACACCTTCGCCGCGGTGGCCCCGTCGCTCTACGCGCTCGGCTACTTCACGGCCAACAGCTTCTTCCACGAGCCCACCATCGTGCTGCACCCCGGCGCGCGGACGGGCGACCCGGAGGTGATCGCCCACGAGCTCGGGCACTTCATCTCCTTCCATCTCTTTCCGCGCCATCCAGATTGGTTCGAGGAGGGGCTGGTGCAGTTCGCCCAGACGGTCGCGAACCCGAACCCGCAGTACCACAACCTGGCCGGGCTGATGCCCAACCTGCGCATCCACGACATGCAGCACGGCGCGGCCGACGAGCGCGTGAGCTTGCAACAGCTCTTCGGGTGGAAGGATCAGCAGATGGGGCTGCTCGAGCTCTGGTCGTGGGGGCTCTTCCACTGGCTGTGGAACAACAAGCCCGAACAGCTCGACGACTACCAGCGCCGGCTCCTCGACAAGACGCCGCCCGACAAGGCCTGGGCGCTGGCGTTTCCCGAGTTCGATCCCGCCAAGAAAGGCGCTGCCGAGAAGCTGGAGGCGCTGATCGACGCGCACCTGCGCGAGGCGAAGTTCGACTCGTATTACGAGGTGAAGGCCACCTCGAACGCGGCGTACACGGCGAGGCTGCTCTCGGCCGCGCAGGTGCACGTGCTGCTCCTCGACGTGAAGGTGAGCTGGGTGCGGCGAGGAGCGCGCTCGCTCGGGTTCGAGGACGACAAGAAGAACACCATAACGGAGCAGCTCAACTTCGCGCTGCAGGACGACCCCAACGACCCCGTCGCGCTGGTGCGGTTGAAGAAGATGAGGAACGAGCCGCTGCTGCCGGCGGCGCGGACGGCGGCCGCGGCGCACCCGGACGACTGGCGCGCGCAGTCCATTTTGGGCACCTTGGAAACGCCGGGCGGCCCCGAGCAGGAAGCCGCGCTGCGCAAAGCCGTCCAGCTGAACCCCGACAACGCCTATACGCAAAACCGGCTGGCGGCGGCGCTGCAGGCGAGGCCGCAGGAGGCGATGCCGTTTGCGCGCCGCGCCGTGCAGCTGACACCGGACGATCCGTACAACCTGGAGACGCTGATGGCGCTGGACGCGGCGGTGAAGAGCTGCGCCGAGGCTCGCGAGCTCTACGACCGGGCGAGCGATCTGAAGGCAAAAGGGAGCGACGAACTGGACGCCTTGCTGCAGAAGGACCTCTTGCAGTGCCCGAAATAGAACGAATCGCCCAGGCTTGGGGAATCGCCCTGGCGTGGGCAGCGTCTGAAGCGCCATGCCAACTCTCTACACTGCAACTGCCTCCGTCACGGGCGGGCGCGAAGGCCACGCCCACTCTGAAACCCCCAAGCTGGATCTCGACCTGCGCCTCCCGAAGGAGATGGGCGGCCCGGGCGGTGAAGGCACCAACCCCGAGCAGCTCTTCGCCGCCGGCTACGGCGCCTGCTTCGAGAGCGCGCTGATGCTGGTGGCGCGGACGAAGAAGATCGCCGTCAAGGACGTGGTCATCACCGCCAAAGTCAGCCTGCAGAAGAGCGACGCGGGCGCTTTCGGCCTCGCCGTCGAGCTGAAGGGCAAGCTGCCCGGGCTTCCGAAAGAGCAGGCCGAAGAGCTGATGAAGGCCGCCCACGGCGTCTGCCCCTACTCGAACGCCACCCGCGGCAACATCGAAGTCAAACTCAGCGTCGAGTAAAGAATCAACCGCGAAGGCGCGAAGGTCGCGAAGGTCGCGAAGAAGGGCAAAACAAATTTGTTTGTTTTTCCTTCGCGTACTTCGCTTCTTCGCGGTGAAAAGTTTTTAGGCGGTTTGCTGCTGCTCGGCTTCGACTTGCGGGAGGCCGTCGATGTAGAGGATCTGGTTTTGCAGCAGCGCTGGGACGCGCGGGCCCGGCGTGAGGATGCCGGCCAGGTTGAGCGGATCGCAGGCGTTGAGGACGATGCGCTCCTGGCCGTTCTTGGGCTGCCTGCGAACGGCGCGCAGGGCATCGACGGCTTCTGGCAATGCGAACTGCTCTCCCGAGAACGCCTGCGCGAAGCGGCCACCGCGCAGCTCGCCCCGCGCCTCCAGCTTTCGATAGATCTGCAGCAGCTCGCGCCAGGGCGGACACTTCGGCTCGCGCTGCAGCAGGTCGCGGAAGACGATGCCGTAGCGACGAAGGTACTGCCGCGCCAAGGGCTCCATGAAATTGCCGCGGGGCTCTTCTTGGATAGGCCGCAGCAGCGACCAGCGGCCGCTGGCGCCGTGCGGCTTGCCGTCGAGCAGCCCGCGCAGCGCGGCGATGCCGTCGCAAGTCACCCGGCCGCCCGAGACCAGCTCCCAGAGCGCGGAGCCCAGCTCGCGCGCGTCTTCACCCAGCTGCGAGCGAAGCTCGTGCGGGAAGAGCGCGCCGCGCTGTTCGAGCAGCGCCAGGAGCAGCCGCGCCCGCTCTCCCAGCGGCTCAGGAGCACCTCGCGACGCGTCCAGCAGCCACTGCAAGTCTTCGCGCCGGACGAGCGCCAGCGGAGTGGCGCGGCCCGGTGGCGTGCGCTTCGGAGCCTCGTCAGAGCAGGCCAGCCGGCCCCAGACGATCTCGCCCGAAAGGCAGAGCTGGTCGAGCAGCGCCTTGTCGTAGCGGGCGATGCGCAGCGGCAAAATCTCGCTCTCCCACGCCGCCGCGGCAGACTGAAAGCCTTGCAGCTGACCGAGAATTTCCGAGAGCCCGAGCGCGCCGTGCAGCTGCGACCCGGGCTGCACGTGTTGCCAGCGAAAGAGAAAGCGCAGGAAGTCCTGCGTGGTGGCCGGCTCGATCTCGCGCCGTAGCCGCCCCAGCGTCCGCGAATGAATGCGCGAGAGCAGGGTGCGCTCGCACCATTCGGTCTCGGTGGCGCCGGCGCGATACCTGCCGCGCAGCACGAGGCCCTCGTTCTCCAGCTGCGCCAGCTCCACGTCGACATTCGCGACGCGCAGCTTTGCCGCCAGCTCGCCGGCGGTCGTTGGCCCCACGATGCCCAGCCAGCCGCGCACCGCGTCCGTGAGGCTCGCCGCCGTCCGCTCCGCCGCCAGCCAGACGCCGTCGCGCTCCACGACCCGCGCTGCTTTCTGCAGCTCTTCGAGGAAGCCGCGCCATTCAGGCGGAACCTCCGGGAGCAAGCAGAGCGTGAGCATGGCGTCGTGCAGATCGTCGGCGTTGCGCACGTCGGGGAAAGCCTCGGCCACCACGTCGGCGATGGCGTCCGCGTCGAGCGCGCCCAACTCCGCCGCGTCGCGCGGGTCTAACGTGCGCCGCAGCTGCACGGCCCGCGACCTGCGCTCTTCCAACGGCGCGTCGTCGAGAAACGCATAGGGAGCCGAGTTGAGGATCTCGTGGCTGAGCGGCGACGGCTCGGCGGTGTCTCGCGCCAGGAGCCGCAGCTCGCCGTTGCCCATGCGCGTCAAGAGGCCGCGCAGGCCTTCGATGTCCATCGCTTCGGTCAGGCAGTCGCGCAGCGTCTCGCGCGCCAGCGGATGGTCGGGCAGCTCGATGGTGCCGGTGGCGTGCTCCTGGCACTGCGCCTGCTCGGGAAACACCTGCGCCAGCAAGTCGTCCGTCCGCATGCGCAGGATGTTGAAGGGCACCTTCTTGCCCGAGCGCGAGCGGAGCACAGCCAAGGACCGCGTGGCGTTCCAGCGCCAGCGCACTCCCCACATGGGCGCGCGCAGGGCGGCCTGGGTGAGCATCTCGTCGATGGTCGAAGGGGAGAGAAAGTCGAAGATGGTCTCGAGCGGAAAGCTGTTGCCCGGCCCCAGCGACAGCAGCACGCCTTCGTCCGTCGCCGCGGCCTGCAGCTCGAAGTCGAAGGTGCGGCAGAACCGCTTGCGCAGCGCCAGGCCAAAGGCGCGATTCTGCCGCGCGCCAAATGGAGCATGGACGATGAGCTGCATGCCGCCCGCTTCGTCGAAGAAGCGCTCGGCGATCATGGTCTTCTGCGTCGGCAGCGCGCCCAGCGAGGCCTGGATGGCGCGCAGGTAGCGGACGATCTGCTCGGCTCCGTCCCGACCGACGGCGCACTTCTCCATCAAGAACGCGATGGCCTGCTCTGGGTCTGGCAGCAGCGGCTCGAGCTCTTCTCTCAACTGCCCCACTTGCGACGAGAGCTCGGGCGTGCGGCCCGGCGCCTCGCCGTTCCAGAACGGCACCGATGGCGGCGCTCCGTGCGCGTCCTCCACCCGCACCCGCCCGGCCTCGACGCGGCGGATGCGCCAGCTCTGGTTGCCCAAGAGGAAGATGTCGCCGGCCATGCTCTCGATGGCCCAGTCCTCGTCCACCTGGCCCAGCGTCACGCCTTCGGGCTCGACCACCACCGTGTACTGCGCTGTCTCGGGAATGGCGCCGCCGCTGGTGATGGCGGCCAGCCGCGAACCCCTGCGCGCCTTGAGCTTCTTGTTGACGCCGTCGCGGTGCAGCCGCGCTCCCTGCGCCCGCCCGGCCCGCCGCGCGACTCCCTCGGCGTGCATCTCGACGACCTTGTCGAATTCGTCCCTGGGCAGGTTTCGATAGTTCCAGGCGCGCGTCACCAGCTCGAACAGCGCCGCTTCGTCCAGATCTTCGCAGGCCGCCATGGCGACGATCTGCTGCGCCAGCACATCCCGCGGCCAGTCGGGAATGCGCGTCGTCTCCAAATTCCCCTGGCCCAGGCCGCGCAGCAGCGCCGCGCACTCGACCAGCTGATCGCGGGTGACCGGGAAGAGCCGCCCCTTGGGCGTGCCGTAGCGGCTGTGCGAAGCCCGGCCGATGCGCTGCAGCGCCACCGAGAAGCTGCGCGGGCTCTCCAGCTGGATGACCAGATCGACCGCGCCCACGTCGATGCCCAGCTCCAGCGAAGCCGTCGCCACCGCGCAACGGACCAGGCCCTTCTTCAGCTTCTCCTCGGCCAGGAGCCGCACCGGCCGCGCCAGGCTGCCGTGGTGGGCGGCGACTTGATCTTCCCCCAGCCGCTGTCCCAGCGCGTGCGCGACGCGCTCCACCTGCCGCCGGGTGTTGACGAAGACCAGCGTGGTCTTGTGCTCCAGCACCAGCTGGGCCACGCGGTCGTGCATCTCCTCGCGCTGCTCTTTCGAAGCGATGGCCGACAGCTCGTCGCGCGGCACTTCGATCAGGACGTCGAGCTTGCGCCGCGAGCCGCTCTCGATGATGGCGCACGGCCGCCCGCCGGTGAGAAAGCGCCCGATCTCCTCGATTGGCTTTTGCGTCGCCGACAATCCAATGCGAACGCAGCGCTTGCCGCAGAGCGCATCGAGCCGCTCGAGCGACAGCATCAAGTGCGCCCCGCGCTTGTCGCGCGCGACCGCGTGGATCTCGTCCACCACGCAGGTCTTCACCGTCTTGAGGAGGTCGCGGCCCTTGGCGCTGGTGAGGAGCAGGTAGAACGATTCGGGCGTGGTCACGAGCACGTGCGGCGGGTGCTTGAGCATGGCCTGCCGCTCGGATTGCGGCGTGTCTCCGGTGCGCACCGCCGCGCGAATCTCCGGGACGCCCGGCAACGCCCGCAGCTCGGCCAGCGGCTCGAGCAGGTTCTTGCTCACGTCGTTGGCCAGCGCCTTCAGCGGCGAGACGTAGAGCACCTGCGTCTCGGCGCGCAGCGCGTCGCCCTCGCGGATCATCGAATCGAGGCAGGCCAGGAACGCGGCCAGCGTCTTGCCCGAGCCGGTGGGCGCGGCGATCAACGTGTCTTCACCGGCTTGGATGCGCGGCCAACCAAGAGCCTGGGGCTCGGTGGGCGTGCCGAAGCGCGAGGTGAACCATTGCGAAACAGAGGGATGAAAACCGGCCAGCATCGCGGCAGACCATGCACTGAACACTTCTTCAGATCAACCGGATCCGATGCGCACGTACGCCATGGGCACGCGCTCCTGACAGAAGCCTGACAGCGCGTGGCAGAGCGCCTCGACCGCGGCGGGCGGCGCGCTGCCCAGATCGAAGATCGCGTGCACCTCATTCTCCCGCAGCTCGACCTTCACCGAGTGCACCGCGCCCCGCCAAAGAGAGCCCGGCCGCAGCCCGGAGAAGCCGCCGTACCAGGCAAAGACGGTGAAGCCGCCCAGCAGCTCTGCCAACGCGGCGGCATCCTCGGGCAGCGGCTGACCGTCGAAGACGCAAGCGACGCGCAGCTCTTCCCAATTGCCCGGCGTCAGCCGCACCTCGACGCGGCCAACGCGGACGGCCTCCGCGGCGGGCGCATCGGCGTGGGAGCCGTGGACTTCATAGGTGTGACCATCGCGCGCGTCGGCGACGTCGAAGCGAAGCGGCAGGCCGTGCTCGCCGAGCACCAGCCTGCCGTCGTCGTGCCGCGTCGTTCGTTCGGTCAGCGCAGCGCCTTCGGGAAGCCTCGCCGCCATCTCTTCCAGGCGGCGCAGATAGCCGCGGTAGAGAGGCTCGAGCGCCTCCGTCAGGGTCACTTGACCAGCTGCTCCAGCTTCTTCTCCAGCTCGGCCAGCCGCGTGTGCAGCCGCTCGATCTCGGCCGACAACGCGCCCGGTCCGCCGATGGCCTCGACGGCCTGCTTCACCGCGCCGTCCACCCGGCTGCGCAAGTCGTCGACCGCGCCCGTGACGGTGCTCATCGGCGAGCCCTCCTCCTTGCGGAAGATGCCCGTGACGCCGCGCACGCGCTGCTCGAAGTCCTCGCGCAAGCCGTCGGTCTTGGTCTTGATCTCGCCCAGCTTGCTGGCCAGGGTTCCGGCCTTCTCCGCGTAGAAGCCCGCGACGGCCTCGCCGCCGTGCCGGATGATCTCGCGCAGCACGCCCAGCGGCATCTGCGAACGTTTCTTCTCCTCCTCGAAGATGATCTGCGCCAGCGTCACGGAGGTGAGATCTTCCTTGCTGCGATTGTCGATGATTTTGACTTCCGCGCCGGCCTTGATCATCTGCGCGATCTCGTCGAGCGTGACGTACCGGCTCTCGACCGTGTCGTAGAGCTTGCGGTTCGTATAGCGCTTGATGACCTTGGGCTCTTTCTTCTCGCCCGAGAGCGCATCGCTTTCGGCATCCTGCGCAGGTGGCTGCTCGTGCTCGGTCATCAGGTAAACTCCGGAGGGGTTTTGGCGCGGTCGTGGTCGTGACGCACAGCGACGGGCGCAGCCATTCGCCCACAGCCCCCAGTGTGTGTCAAGGAGCCACTGTGGTGGTAAAATTGTTGGGACATTTCCTTGCTAGAGCCGTTGGCACCGCGCGAGAATGAAAGCGTGGTCGTTCAGTGCCCCACCTGCTCATCGAAGTTTCGCATCGGCGACGACAAGGTCACTGACCGCGGCGTCCGCGTACGCTGTACTTCGTGCAAGAACGTATTCCAGGTTCGCAAGTCTGGCGTAGTGCCCGCGGAGGCTCCCGCGGCCGCCGACGCGCCGGGCGTTGGAGCAGAGGCCGCGCCTGCCGCCGCACCGCGTTCAGAGCCCTCGCCTCCTCGCATCTCGCGGCCGCCCGCCCCTCGCACGCCCGTCTCCAATCCTCCGGCGCCGGCCAATGGCGCACCCCGCCGCGGCGACGCCGACGACCTCTTCGGCATGGCCGAGTTGACCGGCGATGCACCGGCCCGGCGCATGACGCCGGTCGGCGTGAAGCCCTTGGCAAAGCCCGCCGCCAAGCCGATGCCGAACTTCG
>DATBAA010000074.1:0-7764 GCA_036271755.1 Myxococcales bacterium
AACTTCGCAGGGCGCTTGCCAATGAAAGCGTCCATTCCCTCGGCGGCGTCCTGATGCAACAGACCGCGCGCCATGGATTCTCCGGCGACTGCATACGCGCCGGGCAGCGGGCGATCGACCTGCTCGTAGAAGGCGCGCTTCCCTTCCGCGATGACCTCGCGGCTGCGTCCGCGGATGATATCGGTGAAGTGCGCGATCTCCTCGTCGAGCTTCGCCGCCGGCACCGCGCGGTTGATCAAACCCCACTCCAAAGCGGTGGCGGACGAGATCATCTCGCCGGTCATCAGCATCTCCATCGAGCGTTTGCGGCCGATGTTGCGGACCACGCCCACGGCCGGCGTGGTGCAGAAGACGCCGATGTTCACGCCCGGCAGCGCGAAGCGCGCTTCGGAGGCCGCGACGGCAAGATCGCACATCGACACCAGCTGACAGCCCGCGGCGGTGGCGATGCCTTGCACGCGCGCGATCACCGGCACGCGCAGCTGCGTCAGTTGCAGCATCATCAAATTGCAATCGCCGAAGAGCTTCTGCTGCCACGCGTGCTCGGACTGATGCGCGCGCATCTCTTTCAAATCATGGCCGGCGGAGAACGCCTTGCCGTTTGCCGCCAGCACGACCGCCCGGGCGCTCGTATCGCTTGCCAAGGCCTTGAGCTCGGTCTGCAGCGCGTCGATCATCTCGCTCGAGAGCGGGTTCATCCGCTCGCCGCGATTCAACGTCAGCGTGACCACTTCGTCCTTGTCGCTGCGCAGCACGAAAGGTTCCATGCGGCGATTCTAACTCACCCGCCCGGCGGGCGCGCGACAGCGGGCGGATCCGGCGGCGGAACTGCCTGCACCGGAATAGACGCGACCTGGAAGCGATTGGTGACGCCGTCCAGCGCCTGCTGCGCCACCGTGAGCACGTCGGTGGGCGACTGCATGGAGTCGAAGAACTTCTGCCGCTCGTCGCGGGTGATCTGCCGCGCGCTGGTGATGCCGTCGTCGATGTCCTTCCAGAAGCTGGCGGCGCGCTCCGTGGAGAATTGCCCCTGCCACTTGTGCTCGAACAGATAGAGGATCTCACTCAGGTCCGAGCGCGCGCGCCAGAAGTTGCCCAGGCGGCAGCGCGTGTCGGTGACCGTGGCCAGCACGCGCAGGATGCCGAAGCCGGCGGCCGGGAACGCGGTGAGCTGGAAGAAGATGACGTTCCAGTTGCTGCCCGAGCCCAGGTCGGCCAGCTTCCAGAAGATGGGAATGGCGCACAGCCCGCCAATGCCCAGCAAGATGATGAGGGTGACGAGCGTGCGGCGCTGGCTCTCTCCCTCTTTCATCTTGCGCAGGTACCAGGCGATGTTCAGGTGCACCTCCAGGCCGTAGGCGACGAGGTGCTTGAACTGGCCGGCGTCTGCCTTCAATGCCTCCTGATCGGCGGCGGACATCTCGATGCGGCGGAGCATCGTCTCGACGGACTGCTCGGCCTCGTCGTTCTGGCGGACGCTCTCCTCGCGGTCCTTCTCCCAGAAATACTCGTCGGCCGGCGAGCGGTGGCTGTGCTTGACGTGGGCCTGGGGAGCCATAGGCGGCGCACTCTATCCGCTGGCTGATTCCTGTGCTACGCGGAGCGCATGGCGAGGGCGGCAGCGAGCGTGGGCGGGCAATTGCTCGAGGGGTCTTCGCTGCTCGAAGCCCTGGAGCGCATTCGCGAGCCGCTGCAGATCCTGCGCGAGCCGCAGACGGGCCGCATCGGCGTGGGCTTCGAGGCGGGCGGGCTCGAGTGCATGGGCATGCTGCCGGCGGCATATCCAGAATGGCTGGGCGACCGCGCCTTCACCGAGACGCACCGGCTGCGCTTTCCTTATGTCGCGGGCGAGATGGCCAACGGTATCGCCACCGTCGAGATGGTGCAGGCCATGGCGCGCGCGGGAATGCTCGGCTTCTTCGGCGCCGCCGGGCTGCCGCTTCCGCGCGTCGAAGCGGCGGTGGCCGAGCTGTCGCGGACGCTGGGCGATCAGTTCTCGTGGGGCGTGAACCTCATTCATTCTCCGGCGGATCTGCGCGCCGAAGAAGAGACCGCGGCGTTGCTGGTTCGCAGCGGCGTGCGCTGCATCAGCGCCTCCGCGTTCATGTCGCTGACGCCGGCATTGGTTCGCTGCTCGGCCAGCGGGCTGTCGAAAGACGCGTACGGCGCAATCGTGCGCAGGCATCAGCTCTTCGCCAAGATCTCGCGGCCCGAGGTGGCGGAAGAGCTGATGTCGCCCGCGCCGGTGGCCATTCTGCAGCAGCTCGTCTCTCGCGGAGAGCTGACGGCGGCCGAGGCGGAGTTGGCGCGGCAAGTGCCCGTCGCGGAAGACGTCACCGTCGAAGCCGACTCTGGCGGACACACCGACAACCGGCCGTTGGGAGCGCTCTTTCCCACCATCGCGGCCATTCGCGATCGGCTGCAGCGGAAGTACGGCTATGCGCGCGGCATCCGGCTGGGCGCGGCAGGCGGGCTGGGAACGCCGGCGTCGGTGGCTTCGGCGTTTTCGCTGGGCGCTGCCTATGTATTGACCGGGTCCATCAACCAGGCGGCCGTCGAATCGGGTCTCTCGGCGGAGGGCAAGCGGCTGCTCGCGCAGGCGGGCATCGCCGACGTGATCATGGCGCCGGCGGCCGACATGTTCGAGCTGGGCGTGAAGGTGCAGGTGCTGCGGCGCGGGACCATGTTCGGCGTGCGCGCGCTGCGTTTATACGAAGTCTATCTAGAGCACGAATCGCTGGAAGCGATGCCTGCCGAAGTTCGCGAGCGGCTCGAGCGCGAGACCTTGGGTGTGAGCTGCGAGGCTGCCTGGCAAGAGGTGCAGCGCTACTTCCAGCAGCGCGATCCTGCCGAGCTGGAGCGGGCGTTTGCCGATCCGCACCACAAGATGGCGCTGGTGTTCAGGTGGTACCTGGGGCTGGCCAGCCGCTGGGCCATCAACGGCGACCTGCAGCGGCGGCCCGACTATCAAATCTGGTGCGGCCCGGCCATGGGCGCGTTCAACACCTGGACCAAGGGGTCGTTCCTGGAAACACCTGAGAACCGCTCAGTGGTGCAGATCGCGCTCAATCTCCTGGAGGGCGCGGCCGTCATTGCGCGGGCGCAACAGATTCGTAGCTTTGGCGTGCCGCTGCCCGCCGCTGCATTTTCATTCGCACCGCGGCAGTTTTCCTGAGCGTCTTCAGGTAGAAGAACACCCCTCATGGATCCGATTGCAATCGTCGGCGTCGCGGCGCTCTTCCCCGGCTCGACCAGCAAGGAAGGTTTCTGGCGAGACATCGTCGCCGGGCGCGATCTCATCACCGACGTGCCGGCCTCTCACTGGCTCATCGACGACTACTACGACGCCGATCCGAAGGCGCGCGACAAGACCTACGCAAAGCGCGGCGCGTTCTTGAAGGCCATCGACTTCGACCCGCTGGCGTGGGGAGTTCCGCCCTCCAACCTGCCGGCCACCGACGCTTCGCAGCTGCTCGCGCTGACGGTGGCGCAGCAAGTGCTGGAAGACGCCTGCGGCTCTAAGCTCGCCGGTCTGGATCGAGATCGGGTGAGCGTCATTCTCGGCGTCACTTCGGCGCAGCAGCTGCTCGGCACCATGGTGAGCAGGCTGCAGAAGCCGGTGTGGCAGAAGTCTCTGCGCGAGCAAGGGCTGAGCGAAGAGCAGGTGGCCGAAGCGTGCGAGCGCATCGCCTCTCACTATGTCGAATGGCAGGAGAGCACCTTTCCGGGCGTGCTCGGCAACGTCGTCGCGGGGCGCATCGCCAACCGGCTCGATCTGGGCGGGACCAACTGCGTCACCGACGCGGCCTGCGCCAGCAGCTTTTCGGCTTTATCGATGGGTGTCAGTGAGTTGAGGCTCGGGCAAGCGGACATGGTGATCGCCGGCGGCGCCGACACCATGAACGACATCTTCATGTACGTCTGCTTCAGCAAGACGCCCGCGCTCTCTGCCAGCGGCGACTGCCGGCCCTTCTCCGACAAGGCCGACGGCACCATGCTGGGCGAAGGCCTGGGCATGTTCGCGCTCAAGCGGCTGGCCGACGCGGAGCGCGACGGCGACAAGATCTACGCGCTGATCACCGGAGTGGGCAGCTCTTCCGACGGCCGCGCCAAGAGCGTCTATGCGCCGGTGGCCGAGGGACAGGCAAAGGCCATTCGCCGCGCTTATGCGCAGGCCGGATACGGTCCCGAGACGGTCGAATTGGTCGAGGCCCACGGCACCGGAACCAAGGCCGGCGACGCGGCGGAGTTCGAAGGACTGCGCACCGTCTTCGACGAGTCGGGGCGCAAGGACCGCGGCTGGTGCGCGCTGGGTTCGGTCAAATCGCAAGTCGGGCACACCAAAGCCGCTGCCGGCGCTGCCGGGTTGTTCAAGGCCGTGATGGCTTTGCACCATAAAGTGTTGCCGCCCACCATCAAGGTAGACCGGCCCGATCCGCGGCTGGCCATTGAAGCGAGTCCATTTCATTTGAGCACCGCGGCGCGGCCTTGGGCGCGGAGCGGCTCTCATCCGCGGCGGGCCTCGGTCAGCTCGTTTGGTTTCGGCGGCTCCAACTTTCACGTCGCGCTCGAGGAGTATACGGGGCCTTCCAGGCCGGCGCGGGTGCGGCCGGAAGGCGTGGAGCTGATTCTCGTTTCGGCAGCCACCACCGCCGCCGTGGCCGCGCGCTGCAAAGAGCTCTCGTCGCAGCCGCTGGCCTTCGCTGCCTATGAATCGCAGATCGCGTTTGATGCCGCGCAGCCCGTGCGGCTGGCGGTCTTTGCCGACTCTGAAGCGCAAGCCGTCGCGCGTTTGAACAAAGCCGCGGAGCTGGCGTTGGCCGGGCAAGCGGTTTCAATGCCCGGCAATCTCGAGCTGGCCATCGGACCCGCGGATGGCTCGGTCGGTTTTCTCTTCCCGGGCCAGGGCAGCCAGTCGCTGCGCATGGGCTTCGATCTCTGCGCCAACTTCGAAGCGGCGCGCGCGGCCTGGGACGAGCATGCGGCGCTGGCTTCGGTGGTCTTTCCAGCTCCGGCCTTCGATGAAGCGGCCGCCAAGGCTCAGCAGGCACGGTTGACCGCGACGGAGAATGCGCAGCCGGCCATCGGCGCCACCAGCTTCGCCTTCTTGCGACTCTTGAGTGACCTCGGCGTCCGGCCGGCGGCGGCTGGCGGACACAGCTTCGGCGAAGTGAGCGCCCTCTGCGCGGCGGGCGTCTTGTCCGAGGCCGAAGCGATGCGGGTGGCGTTCCGGCGCGGCCAGTTGATGGCCGAGGCGGCGCGCACTCCCGGGGCAATGACTTCGGTAGCCGCGCCCATCGAAGACGTGAAGGCGGCGCTGGCGTCGTGGACTTCAAACGTCGTGGTGGCCAATCACAACACGCCCTCGCAGACGGTGCTCTCGGGCGGTGTCGAGGAGATCGCCCAGGCCGAGCGGAAGTTCGGCGAGCGCGGCATCTCCACCACGCGGCTGCAGGTCGCGACGGCCTTTCATTCGCCCATCGTCGCCCAGGCCCGCGCGCCCTTCCGCGAGTTCCTCGAAGGAATTGATTTCAAGCCAGCGCAGCTCGACGTCTTTGCCAATGCGGAGGCAGCGCCCTACCCGGCTGACGCGGCCGCGATGCGCGAGGTCCTGGCGCGGCAGCTGGTCTCGCCGGTCCGCTTCGTCGAGCAGATCGAAGCCATGTACCAGCGCGGCGTTCGCACCTTTGTCGAGGTTGGCCCGGGCAGCGTCCTCACCGGCTTGACCGGGCACATCTTGAAGAAGCGGCCGCACAAGGCCGTGGCGCTGGGCCGCAGGTCCGGCCTCGGTAGCTTGCTGGAGGGCCTCGCGGCGCTGTCGGTGGCGGGAGTGCCGGTTTCGTACCAACGGCTGTGGAAGGATCACGCGCGGCCGGCAGACCCGCGCCTCGCGAAGAAGCCGCAGATGCAGGTGAAGCTCGACGGATCGGGATACGGAAAGATCTATCCAACCAGGGAAGGAGCAGCAGTGAAGAAGCCCATTACCAGAGCTTCGAACGGCGTGCCGCCGCAAGAGCCACCGCAGCAGCAACAGCAAGCGCCGCAGCCCGTGGCGCCGTCGATGCAGATGGCGTTCATGGCGATGTTCCAGGAGACGCAGCGGCAGACGGCGGACGCGCACGCGCTCTACCAGAAGGCCACCACCGACGCGCACCTGGCGTTCCTGCGCTCGGCCGATACGGCGCTGGCGAACCTCAGCCGCATGATGACGGGCGAGCCGATGACGTTCGAGGCGCCGCAGCCGATGGCGCCCGCGTGGCAGCCGCCTCCGCCCGTGCAAGTCCAGGCTCCCTCGTGGCAGCCGCCGCCGCAGCAGCAGCAGCCGGCGTGGCAGCCGCCCGCGCAGATGCAGGCCGCGCCGCAGCCCGCCTGGCAGCCGCCACCGCCGCAACAGCAGCCTGCGTGGCAGCCGCCCCCGCAGCCCGTCGCGGCACGGCCGGCGAAAGCACCCGAGCCGGCTGCCCGCGCCGCGCGCTCCGCCGAAGAGCTGGAGGCGTTGATGCTCGACGTGCTCGCCGCGTCGACCGGCTATCCCAAGGAGATGCTGCGGCCCGATCTCGATCTGGAAAAAGATCTGGGCGTCGACTCGATCAAGCGCGTGGAGATTCTGGCTGCCGTGCGCGATCAGGCCCCCGACCTTCCGGAAGTCTCGGCGGCGGAGATGGCCTCGAAGCGCACGCTCCGGCAGATCGCCGCGGTGCTGCTGGGCAAGAGCGACGGCGGGCCAAGTCCCAACGGGCACTCAAATGGCCATGAGGAGCCCGTGCGTAGTGCACCGTCCGCAAAAGAGCCGGCGCGGCGGACGGTGCGCACACTGCAAGCGCCGGCACCTGGCCTCGCGACTCCGGGAATCTTCGACGGAGGACGCGTGGTGTTGACGGACGATGGAGGCGGCGTGGCCGCGGCGTTGGCTGAAGAGCTCAACGCCCGCGGCGCGCAGGCCGCTGTCGTGGCCGAGGTTCCGGCCGACGCGCAGGCCGTCATTCTCCTCGACGGACTGTGCGAGAGCCCGGCCGATCTGCGCGCCTTTCAAGCCGCGCGCGCGGTCGCCCAGCGCTTTGCCGCCAGCGGCGGAACGTTCGTTTCGATTCAAGATACCGGCGGCGACTTTGGCTTGTCGGGCTCGCCGCGCGCGTGGTGTGGCGGGCTGGCCGCGCTGGTGAAGACCGCGCGCTGGGAGTGGCCGCTGGCGACCGTTCGCGCAATCGACCTCGCGCGCGGCCAGCGCGGCGCCGCTGAGCTTGCCCAATTGATTTGCAGTGAGTTGCTGGAAGGCGGCGGAGATCTCGAGATCGGCCTCGGCGCCGCCCGCGTCGCGCTCGCGACCATCGACGCGCCCGTGAAAGCCACGCAGCAGCTGAAGCTCTCGAAAGACTCCGTCGTCGTCGTCTCCGGCGGCGGCCGCGGCGTGACTGCCGCCTGTGCCATCGCGCTGGCTCGCGAGCTTCGTTGCCGCTTTTTGCTGCTCGGCCGCACCCAGCTCGTCGAAGAGAGCGCGGCGACGCGCGGAACGGCCGGGGCCGCGCTCAAGCGCGCGCTGCTGCAGCCCGGACTGACTCCTTTGCAGCTGAACCGTCTCGCCGCCAACGTCGAGGCCGTGCGCGAGATCGAGGCAACTTCAAAAGCCATCCGCGAGGCCGGCGGCGAGGCGCGCTACGAAGCGGTCGATCTCCTCGACGCAGCAGCCGTCGCCTCGGCGGTCTCGAAAGCGCGAAATGATTGGGGCTCCATCGACGCCGTCATCCACGGCGCCGGAGTGCTGGC
>DATBAA010000075.1:0-3470 GCA_036271755.1 Myxococcales bacterium
AGCTCAGCACGGCCGGGACCATCAGCACCACCGCCACGGCCTCGGGCACCAGCATCCAGGTCAACTTCTCCACTGGCCAGCCGACCGCTCCCACCGACGTGCAAGTGGAGGCCGGCGACGGACACTTGAAGGTCTTCTGGACCCCGGGCAACTCCGGCGAGACCATCCAGAGCTACGAGGTCCACGTGCTCCGGGCCGACGGCCCGCAAGTGCTGGGCACCGCCGTGTCGAGCCCGAACGCGCCGCAGCAGAACGCCGACGTCAGCAAGACCGACGACGGCACGTCGCTCGAGGACAACGTCGACTACAACGTCGTCGTCCTGGCAAAGGACGTCTACCTGAACACCTCGCCGGGCGGCACGCCCGTCATCGGCACGCCCATTCCCATCCTCGACTTCTACGGCCTCTACCGGACCGACAACGGCCGCGCGGGCGGCTGCGGTTCGCCGGGCCCCACCACCTGGCTCGCCGCGCTGGGCCTCGTGACCGCGCTCCTGGCCCGCCGGAAGAAGAAGCTGCGCAACGGCGCGCTCCTGGTCACGGCCTTCCTGACCTTCGCGCCAAAGGCGCAAGCGCAGGGCTATCAGCGGCCGGAGCGCTTCCTGCTCGTGGCGCTGAAGGTGGACCGCTACGACCCCAAGATCGACTCCGAGCCCGGGCTGATTGGAAATCCGTACCACCAGATCTTCGGAGATCGCGCGCCGCTGCGCTGGCAGGCCGAGGTGGATTGGGAGGTGTGGCACCCTTACGGCTCCATCCTGGTGGGCGTGACGGGCGGCTACTGGCAGAACTTCGGCAAGGGCCTCGTCAAGGCGACCCGCGCGCAGTCGCAGGACACCGCGCTCCTCGACATCATCCCATTGGGCGTGGTCCTCACCTACCGCTTCGACAAGCTGGCCGACCTGTGGCAGCGCTTTCCGGTCATTCCCTACGCGCAAATCGGCCTGATGCGCGCGCTCTGGATCTCCTACAACGGCGTGGGCGACGTCTCGCCCGACACCAGCGGCCGCGGCGGAAAAGGCCAGGGCTGGACCGCGGGCTACACCACCGCGCTCGGCTTCGCGCTGGCGCTCGACGCCATCGACCCCGAGCTCTCGCGCGAGGCGTTCCAGGACACCGGCATCCAGCGCAGCTCCATCTTCGCGGAGTACAGCTGGACGAATCTGGACGGCTTCGGCAACGGCAAATCATTGATCCTCACCGACCACGCCTGGCGGTTCGGCGTGGAGATGGAATTCTGACCTCGCCTCGAATTCTGACCTCGCCTCTATGACCGCCGAACGCCTGGCTTGCGCGAGCTCGAAGGAGTGGCTGGCGTGGCTGAAGGCCAACCACGCCTCTTCGACGGGCATCTGGCTGGTCATCGGCAAGAAGGGCCACGCCGCGACCGTCACCTATGCCGAGGCGGTCGAGGCCGCGCTCAGCTGGGGCTGGATCGACGGGCAGAAGCAGAGCCACGATGCGGCCGCGTACCTGCAGCGCTTCTCACCCCGGTCGGCGCGCAGCATCTGGTCGAAGATCAATCGCGAGAAGGCGCTGAAGCTGATCGCGGACGGCCAGATGAAGCCCGCCGGGCTCTCGGAAGTAGAGCGGGCCAGGAAGGATGGCCGCTGGGACCAGGCCTACGACTCGCCGCGAACGGCCCAGGTCCCCGAAGATCTCGCCGAGGCCCTGTCGGCCAACAAGAAGGCCGCGGCATTCTTCGCGCAGCTCGACGGCGCCAACCGCTACGCCATCCTCTGGCGCGTGCAGACCGCCAAGAAGCCCGAGACCCGCCAGAAGCGCATCGAGCTCTTCGTCGCGATGCTCGCCAAGGGCGAGACCATCCACCCGCGCAAGTGAACCAGCCGTGCGGGCTGTTCAAGCGCGGCGGCCACGGGCGAACTTCATCAGCGGGCCCAGGTCGACCTTGCCCTGCGCCACCACCGCGCCGAGCAGTCCGCGGCCCAGGCGCGCCAGATCGGCCAGCCGCAGGATGCGCTCCGCGATCTCGTCCAGCCGCGTCTTCTCGCCCGGCGCCGCCGTCCGCACCAGGAGCTCGCGCACGCGGTCAAACGTCTCCAGCGCGCGCTCGATCTGCAGCAGCTCGCGCTCGCGCAGCACGCGCGAGACCATGCGCCAGATGTCCGTCTCGGCCTCGAAGTACTCGCGGCGGTCTCCGGGCTGCCGCAGCCGCTTCACCACGCCCCAATGTTCGAGCTCGGAGAGCGTCATCGAGGCGGCGCCGGTGGAGATGGCCAGCTCCTCGCACAGCTCGGCCGCGGAGAGCGCTTCGCCGCGCAGGTAGAGCAGCGTCCAGATGCGGCCCATGATGCGCTTGAAGCCCCAGAACTCCATCAGCGAGCCGACGGCGTCGGCCACCTCGTGCAGCAGCTCGGACTCGCGCGATGGCTGAAGCGCTCCGGCGGCCATGATTAACTCTTCCGTTCCAAGAGGGAGCGCGCGACGTAGGCCAGCAGCTCGCGCGTGGGGCTCTCCGGAACCAGCTGCAGGGCTTCCAGCGCGGCGTCGCGCTCCTTCTCGGCGATGCGCCGGGCCTCTCCCAGCGCGCCGGTGTGAGACAGCTTCACCGCGAACGCCTTCACTCGGGAAACTTGCTCCGCTCCTTCGGCTGCGCCCTTCAAGAGCGCGGCCATCTCGTCGCGGAGCGCCGGCAGCCGCGAAAGGCCGATGGCCAGCGGCAGCGAAGGCTTGCCCTCCGCCACGTCGGCCAGCACGGCCTTGCCCATGGTGGCGGCGTCGGCCTCGAAGTCGAGCAGGTCGTCCGCGATCTGGAAGGCCGTCCCGGCGTGCAGCCCGAACGAGTGCAGCGCCGCGCGCACCGGCCCGGGCGCGCCGGCCACCAGCGCGCCGGCCTCGGCCGCCCAGCCGAAGAGCGAGGCCGTCTTCAGCCGCGAGACAAGCATGGCATCCTCGGCGGTGAAGCTGGTCGATCCCCGCATGGCCAGCTGCCGCGCCTCGCCCTCGACCAGCTCGCGCAGCGTCCGGACCAGCGTCTGCGGCGCCTGCGGCACCTTCGAGCGGAAGGCGAGATCAAGAGAAGTGGTGAGCAGCCAGTCTCCTGCCAGCACCGAGACGCCGTTGCCGTAGGCCACGCGCGGCGCGGGCAGCCCGCGGCGGGTCAGACCATCGTCGATGACGTCGTCGTGCAGCAGTGTCGCCGAGTGAACCAGCTCGGCCACCAACGCCAGCGCCACCCGTCCACGGCCGCGGCGCCCGGGCGCGGCGGCGCGAGCCGAGAGCAGCAGCAGCAGCGGCCGGACGCGCTTGCCGCCGGCCCGGACCAGGTCGGCCGCCGCCAGCGCAAGCTGGGCGGGCGCCTCCAGCGCGGCCGCGAGCAGCATCCGCTCCATGCGCGGAATTCCCTCGGCGGCCTGGGCGCTGGGAAGGAGCTGTGCCGCGCTGGGCCGCGCCTGCACGTTGGCCGCGGCTTCCTGCAGCTCCACGAGGCCGGCGGTCGACAGCGACAA
>DATBAA010000076.1:0-2304 GCA_036271755.1 Myxococcales bacterium
CGAGCTCTGGGCGCGCATGCAGCGCATCGAGAAGGGCACGGAGATTGGCACCCGCATCTTCCGCGCCGGCCTCATCGACGGGCCGGGCCCGTTCCAAGGTCCAACCAAGGTGCTGGTGGCCACGCCTGAAGAGGCGATCAAATGGGTCGACTGGTACGCGGACCACGGCTTCTTCCAGGTGAAGCTCTACAGCTCGCTCAAGCCGGAATTGGTGCCCGTCATCGCCGAAGAGGCGCACCGGCGCGGGCTGCGGGTGAGCGGCCATATTCCTTCGGGCATGTTCGCCGACCAGGCCATCGAAGCGGGCTACGACGAGCTCCAGCACGTCAACTTCCTCATGCTGAACTTCATGCGCGACGTGACCGTCACCAACGGCCGCCAGCGCTTCACGGCGGTCGCCGAGCGCGGCGCCACGATCGACTTGCAGTCGCAGCCGGTGCGGCAGTTCATCGAGCTCTTGCGCGACCGGCACACCACGTTGGACCCCACGCTGAGCGTCTTCGAGAAGATGTTCCTCTCGCGGGCGGGCGAGGTGCCGCCGCCCTTCGCGCCCATCTTCGAGCAGCTGCCGGCGCAGGTGCGGCGCGGCGCGCTGGCGGGCGATCTGCCGGTGCCCGAGGGCATGGACGGGCGCTATCGCGAGTCGTTCCAACGCGCGCTGCAGCTGGTCTACACGCTCTGGCAGGCAGGGGTGCCCATCGAGGCCGGCACCGACGGCCTGGCTGGCTTCATGCTGCACCGCGAGCTCGAGCTGGACGTGCAGGCAGGCATCCCCGCGCCGCAAGTGCTGCAGCTGGCGACGCTGGGGGCCGCGCGCATCTGCCGCCGCGACGCCGAGCTGGGCTCCATCCGCCCCAGCAAGCTGGCGGACGTGGTCCTGGTGGACGGCGACCCGTCGGTGCGCATCTCGGACGTGCGCAAAGTCCTGATGACGGTGAAGGACGGGGTGATCTACGATCCGGCCGAGCTGGACCGGGAGCTGGGCGTGAAGCCGCGCTGAGCGGCGGCGGGCTTGCAATTGAAAGAAACAGCCTATACATTCCATTTGAAAGAAGCCTTCGGAGGTCATCCAGACATGGCTCGCATCATCCCGCAGGAGTCGCCTTCGCCCGCCGCCGTGCTGGGCAAGGCGCTGGTCCGCGCCGCGCGGGCGCTGGGCTTTTCCCAAGCCGAAGTGGGTGAGGTGTTGGGCAGCAGCGCCGCCAGCATCTCGCGCACCTTCGGGTCGGACCGCGGGGTCGAACCGGCCTCGGCAGAAGGCCGGCTTGCCCTGCTCTTCGTCCGCGTCTTCCGCAGCTTGGACACGCTGGTCGGCGGCGACGAACAGAAGGCCCGCGACTGGCTGCGCGCCGACAATCACCACCTGGGCGCGCCGCCCATGAGTCTTCTCTCCACCGCCCCCGGGTTGGTCCATGTCGCCGAGTATCTGGACGCGCTGCGCGGCGCCCTTTAGCCGCATCGCGGGAAGCTTCCGCCGCGTCGTCGAATCGCAGTTCGTCAACTCCACCCGCAAGCTGCTCGACAGCGACGCGGAGCAGGCCGTGCTCGAGGATCTGCTCGACACCCGCGCCAAGCTCCCCGTGCCGCTGGGCTTCGAAAACCTGCACTACCTGCTCTACACGCCCTTTCGCCATCCGCCGCTGCGCAACGGCTCGCGCTTCGGCACCCGCGCGGAGCGCGGCATCCTCTACGGCTCGCACGATCTGCCCACCTGCTTCGCCGAGGTGGCCTACTACCGGCTGCTCTTCCTCGAGGGCACCACGGCCAACCTGGGCACCGTCCAGGTCGATCTGACCGCCTTCCGCTTCGGCGTCGCCGCGGTTCGCGGGGTCGACTTGACGAGGCCGCCGTTCGCGCAGTTCGAAGCCGAGCTCTCCTCGAAGGTGAACTACCAGGAGGCCCAGCAGCTGGGCCGCGAGATGCGCGAAGAGGGCGCGCAGTGCTGCCTCTTCATCTCGGCGCGCGCGGTCCAGCGCGGGGTCAACGTGGCCGTCTTCGACAACGTCTTTTCGCCCACCCGGCCTTCCGGCGAAGAGCGCTGGGCCTGCACGACCAGCCGCGCCCGGGTGGAGTTCAAGGCCTCCACCCTGCTGGGCGAGGCCGCGTCGTTCTCGTTCGAGCGCGCGCAATTCGAGGTCGAGGGCCAGCTGCCCGCGCCGGCGTTCTAGACAACATGGTTGGACTCGCGTTCACGCGGGCGTGGGTTACTCCACCGACTGCGTAAACAGAGAGTGGCGCAGAGCCACAGCGGGAAGCGAGTCCAACCATGAAAACGCTACGGTGCGTGGGTCTTGATGTCCATAA
>DATBAA010000077.1:0-7144 GCA_036271755.1 Myxococcales bacterium
TATTGGCCGATGGTGAGGATGTCGCAGTCGACCGAGCGCAGATCGCGCATGGCCTGCACGACTTCATCGTGCTTCTCGCCCAGGCCGAGCATCAGGCTGCTCTTGGTGCGCATGCCGCGCTTCTTGTAGTGATCCAAGACATCGAGCGACTGCTTGTACGAGGCGCGGCGATCGCGGACCGTCGGGGTGAGGCGATCGACGGTCTCGAGGTTGTGCGCGGCGACGGTCGGGTTGGCGTCGACGATCATGTCGAGCGCGCTGTGCGAGCCCTGGAAGTCTGGCGTGAGCACCTCCACCAAGGTCTTGGGAGCGGCGCGGCGCAACTCGACGATAGCCTGGGCGAAGTGCGAGGCGCCGCCGTCGGGCAGCTCGTCGCGGTTGACGCTGGTGACCACTAGGTAGTCCAGGCCCAGGCGGCCCACGGCCTCTGCCAGGTGGCGCGGCTCGAGCGGGTCGAGCGGCGGCGGCATGCCGCTCGTGACATCGCAGAAGCGGCAGCCGCGGGTGCAGACCTTGCCCATCAGCATGACGGTGGCGGTGCCGGAGCCCCAGCATTCGCCGACGTTGGGGCAGCTGGCCTCTTCGCAGACCGTGTGCAGCTGCAGCTCGCGCAGGGTCTGCTTGACGTGCTCGTACCGGCCGCCGCCGGGCATCCGCACTTTCAGCCATTCGGGTTTGGGAACCCGCGCTCGAGCACCCAATTGGACGAGAGCCATTGCGGGCGGCGGTATAGCCGAAACCCGGCGGCTTCGCGAGTCAGTTACGAGAAGCTGTACAGCACCGCGCTGACGACGGCCCGGACCACGCGCTGCGCCAGATAGCTGGAAGTGCGCGGGGCCCCGTACGAGACCGGGGCCGGACGTGACCGGGAGCTCGTTCGCAAGGCAGGCTGGCTTGTGGCCATCTGCCCGCCAACTGCGACGCCGAGCGTCAAAAGACCGATGGTGAAGGCGCGGCGGAAGACATGGGCTTCGTTCTTCATGTTCGAACCCCCGAGGCGCTTAACAAAGAGCACGCCACATGCTACCCGGAGTGACCGCGCCCGCGGACCGGTTTCACAAGTGCAGCGGTTTTCCGCGCACGCCCAGAGCTGCCTCGGTCAAGGCCTCGGAGAGCGTCGGGTGCGGCCGCATCACGTGCAGCATCTCCTCGCTGGTCGTCTCCAGACGCATGAGCGAGCAGGCATCGCTGATGAGCTCCGTCGCGCGGGGCCCGACGATATGCACGCCCAGCACCTCGTCATATTTCTCGTCGGCGACGATCTTCACCATGCCCTCGGGCTCGCCCAGGATGCGCGCCTTGCCGTTGGCCGAGAAGGGGAACGTCCCGATCTTCACCGAGTATCCGCGCTCCTTGGCGACCTTCTCCGAGATGCCCACCGAGGCCACCTCCGGGTCGCTGTAGGTCGCGCCGGGCACCAGGTCATAGTTGACGGGATGCGGGTTCTTGCCGGCGATGCGGTCGGCCACGAACTCGCCCTCGACGAACGCCAGGTGCGCCAGCTGCGGGTGCTGCCGGCCCGGCAAAGCCACCACGTCGCCGATGACCGACAGCCACGGCTCGCCGCTGAGCAGCGTCTTCGGGTCGGTCATGACGAAGCCGCGCTCGACCTTGATGTTGGGGAACTTCTCCAAGTTGAGGTTCTCGCTCACCGGCCGGCGGCCGACGGCGCAGAGGAAGAGCTCGGCCTCCAGCACTTCGACGCCCTTGCCGGTGTCGACGGTGGCCTTCACCAGATCTGCCGTGGTCTCGACCTTGGTGAGCTTGGCGCCCGTGTAGAACTTGATGCCGCGGCGGCGAATGGACTTCTCGAACTCGGTGGAGATGTCCGCGTCCTCGAGCGGCAGCAGGTGCGGCAGCATCTCGACCACGGTCACTTCGCTGCCGAAGCGCGCGTAGGCGCTGGCGAACTCCATGCCCACCGCGCCGGCGCCGAGCACGATCATGCGCTTGGGAACGACGGCGTTCTGCAACAGCTCGTCGCTGGTCATGACGCGCGGGCCGACGGTGATGCCCGGGATGAGCCGCGGCGCGGAGCCGGTGGCGAGGACGATGTGCTTCGCTTCGACGATCTGCTCTTTGCCGTCCGCGCCGGTGACCGAGACCTTGCCGGGGCCGGCGATGCGGCCGTGGCCGGCGATGCGGTCGACCTTGTTCTTGCGGAAGAGGAACTCGACGCCCTTGGACGACTTCGAGACCACGTCGTCCTTGAACTTGTTGACCCCGATCATGTCCAGCTCGAGGCCGGTGGTCTTCACGCCGATGGCCGCGCCGTGCTTCGCCTCGCCGAAGACGTCGGCCGAGTGGAGCAGCGCCTTGGTGGGGATGCAGCCGCGCAGCGTGCAGGTGCCGCCCAGCCGCGGGTCTTTCTCGATGACCACCACTTTGAGGCCGTTCTGCCCCGCGCGGATGGCGCAGACGTAACCGCCGGGTCCAGCGCCGATGATCGCGAGGTCGTAGGTCGCCACGTTCAGACTCCTTTAGAAAGGACCGCGGTTGCTAGCGCCCGCGACCGTCCGTGTCAACCGGCTGAACCGGTATCGAAACCGGCAATTTGTTGCTTTGGAAAATCCTTGGATTAGCCTTTTTGGTTCACTTTACAGTTCTTTTGGACGCTTTGAACCGGCAAACGAACCGGCATAAAATGACGCACAGACACCGCCGACGTCTCCATTGGCCTTCACGATCCTCCGCGGCACGAGGAGCTTCCGTCCTTCTTGCGGCGCTTCCAGGAGGCCTACCGCCCGGAGAAGATGACGCCGCTGGTACGCGTGATCGCGGCTGGCGCTTCCCATCACCGGCTGGCATGGATTCATCCCTTTCTTGACGGAAATGGCCGGGTGATGCGGCTCTTCACGCATGCCTGGCTGACGCGCTGCCAGCTGGGCGGCCACGGCATCTGGATGGTCTCTCGCGGCCTCGCCCGCAACGCCGCCCGCTGTCGCGAAGTCCTGCGGGCAGCCGACGAGCCCCGGCGCGGCGATTACGACGGGCGCGGCGCCCTCACGGACCAGGGCCTCGCGACCTTCTGCGTCTTCTTTCTCGAGACGGCGCTCGATCAAATCCGCTTCATGGCAAAGCTGCTCAAGCTCGAGGATTTGCACAAGCGCATCGCGGGCTACGCTGCCCTCCGGACCGTCGCAGGAGAGCTGCCCGCCGAATCGGGACATCTGCTGGTGCAAGCTCTGCTGCAGGGCGAAGTTCCCCGGGGAGACGCCGCCCGCATCTTGGGACTCGGAGAGCGGACGGCACGCACGGTGGTCTCGCGGCTGGTTGCCCAGGGCCTTCTGCAGGCGAAGTCGCACCGCGCGCCTCTGCGCCTCGCCTTTCCGAGCAAGGCCGCGCAATACTACTTTCCCGATCTCTATCCGCCCCTCGACCTCGCCGAGGGGTAACTTCGTACAGTTGAAGGCTTTCTAAATTTGACTGGGCCTGCGAAGGCCCTCATTTTTAGACTCGAGCATGCTTGATCTGGACCCGCAAGGCATCGACACACCCGACTCGGTCTCCCCCGTGGAGAAGCCGGGCTCGCCTCCGCAGCCGCCGACCGTGCTGGTGGTGGACGACGACAGGCCGGTGCGCGAGGTGCTCTGCGCGGTCCTGAAGGAAGAGGGCTACGGCGTGCGCCAGGCCGAGAGCGCCAACGCCGCGCTGGAGATGCTGCGCGGCGACGACCTGCCGCTGGTGCTCTGCGACATGAAGATGCCCGAGCACGACGGCCTCTGGCTCTTGGACCAGGTGGTGCGCCGGCATCCCAACGCCGCGGTCGTCATGCTCACCGGCTTCGGAGACACCGAGAGCGCGGTGGAGTGCCTGAAGCGCGGCGCCGCCGACTATCTCTTGAAGCCGCCGCGCGTGACGGAGCTGGTGCGGGCCATCGAGCGCGCCTGGAGCAAGAGCAAGCTGCACGCCGCGCGGTCGCGCTATCACCAGGGCCTCGCGCGCCGCGTTCGCGAGCGGACGGCAGAGCTCTCTTCGGCGCTGCAGGGCGTGGCGCAGGCCTACGGCAGCACGCTCTCCGCGCTGGTGCACGCGCTCGATGCGCGCGAGCACGAGACCAGCGATCATTCGCAGCGCGTGCTCCGCTACACGGTGGCGATGGCGCGGCAGATGGGCATTCCCGAGGGAGAGCTCGAGGACATCGGCCGCGGGGCGCTCTTGCACGACATCGGGAAGATCGGCGTGCCGGACAGCATTCTCCTCAAGCCCGGGCCGTTGACCGCCGCCGAATGGGTGGAGATGCGCAAGCACCCGGACGTCGGCTATCGCATCTTGGAGAGCATCGAGTTCCTGCGGCCGGCGGCGCAGATCGTGCTCTCGCACCAGGAGCGCTTCGATGGCGGCGGGTATCCGCGGAAGCTGCGCGGGGAGCAGATTCCGCTCGGGGCGCGCATCTTCATGATCGCGGACACGCTCGATGCGATGACGTCGGACCGGCCGTACCGGAAGGCGGCTTCGTTCGCGGAGGCGCGGGCGGAGATCACGCGCTGCGCGGGGACGCAGTTTGACCCGCAGTGCGTGGCGGCGTTCGAGCTGCTCGCGGAGGATGAGTTGAGGGCGCTGCGGGAGAAGCGGCCGTTCTAGCCGCGCGCGCTTCAGCGCATGCGGCTACAGGTGTTTCGCTTCAGCCCGGGAGAGCACGCGTCGCCGTCAGCCGGGGAGTGGTACGAGGGGGACGGAGTCCCCTTGTACAGCGCAGCCGCGCAGCGGCGGAGCGCCCAAAATCAGCTTTCCCTGCCTTGCCGCTGGCCCTGCGCGCGATGGATCGGCGCGGTTGGGTGGAATTTGCTGTTCGTGGGGGAGGAGTGATGAGGCTCGGTGCGGCGTTCGGCGGCTGAGCTCTACATGATGCTCGGCCTGCGTTTGCGCGGCCGATGCCGGCGCATGTGACTCTCCGGGTGCGCGACGATGTGCCGAGCTTGCGGTCCTCGCGGCGCTTCGCGGTCGTCCGCCACAGCTTCAAGGCTTTGCTGGATCGCAGGTCGTTCCGGTTGGTGCAGTTCTCGGTGTTGGGCAATCACCTGCACCTCATCGTCGAGGCGGACGACAGTGTTGCGCTGTCGCGGGGGATGCAGAGCCTGGGGACGCGGTTGGCCAAGGCGCTCAACAAGCTGCTGGGGCGCAGCGGCACGTTGTTCGGCGACCACTACCATTCGCATCTGCTCGGTACCCCGGCGGAGGTAGCCCATGCGCTGGCCTATGTCCGCACCAATGCGGAGAGGCACTTTGGGCGGCCGGGCGGCGTGGACTACTTCGGGTCGGACCACGCTGAGTGGCGAGATCTGTTGGTTGCGCCGGTTGGTTGGCTGCTCAGCACGGGCTGGAAGCTGGCGCGCAGGCGTGTCCGGCCTTGCCGCGAGCCGTGAGAGCGCGTTAGACCCTGCGCATGCAGCTTTCGCTCACGCCGCGCGCCGCTGAAGCCGCGCTCTCTCGCGCGCGCGATGCAGAGGTTGCGGGCTGGCTGCTGCGTGTCGCCGTAGTCGCGGGCGGGTGCAATGGCCTCACGTACGATCTCTTCTTCATCCCCGAGCCGGGCCCGGAAGACGCGGTCGTCGAGGTGCAGGGGCTGCGGGTCGCGGTCGATCGCGCGAGCCAGAATCTGCTGGACGGCACGGTCATCGATTTCCCCAAGGGCACGAGCTTTCACTTTCAGAATCCGCGCGCGCGCAAGGCTTGTTCGTGCGGCGCGAGCTTCGAGGTCTAGATGCCGAAGATTCTCCGCAGCGGTGCCGCGCTCTTGACCGTCGGCGTTCTGGTTTGCCTCGTCGGGTTCGTGCACTCGCGCGTTTCGGGCGGTCCGGCCGAAGCGGCGCGACCGTGGATGTACGGCCTGTTGGTCTGCTTCGGACTCATGGCGCTGGCGGCCATCTACATGGCAGCGGTCGGCGCCTACCACACCGTGCTCGCGCTCTTCGGCTGGGACGGCGGGCCGGGCATCATTCGCAAGAACCCGAACTACATTCCGGGCAGCGACGAGCCGCTCCCCGACGGCACGCGCATCGACTGAAGTCAGCGCGCGAACTTCTCCCAGCCGGGCGGGAGCTCGCGGCCGATCATCTTCTCGGTCGCGCCGCGGTCCAGCACTACGAAGGTGAAGGTTCCCTCGTAGACTTGCTCGCCGGCCTGCGAGAGCTTCACCTCCACCTCGGCGGTGCGGCTGGTGGATTTCAAGAGTCGCGAGCGGCCCGTCAGCTCCAGCCCGAGGCGCGTCGGCTTCTGCAGCTTGCCCGCGAAGCGCGCGGTGAAGCCGAACTTGCCCAGCTTGACGATGATGGCCCAGGCCGCGAGCTCGTCGGCCAGCGTGAAGACGAGGCCGCCGTGCATCACGCCGGGCGGGCCCTGGTGCAGGTCGCCGGGCATGAAGCGCGTCACCACCTCGTCGCGCTCCTCGTCGAAGTCGAAGCGCAAGCGGAAGCCGTTCGGGTGATCTGGCCCGCACCCGAAGCAGGGCTGTGCGGGTCCAAAGAGGGTTCCGTCGAGTGTGGGCACGGAAGACCTCTATCAACCTTCCAGCTCCTTGCGCAGACGGCCGATGGCCTCGAACTCGCGCAGCGCACGCGCCCGCGCGATGCGAAACCAGAAGTAGCCGGCGGCGCACACCAGCGCGAGGAGCGAGAAGCCGAGCAGCACCGGCCCGGCGAACCAGAAGAGCAGCAGCGAGATGACGGCCTCCGCGACGCCGAGGCGCAGCATGAAGCGCAGCAGCTCGAGACGGCGCCGGCAGCGCAGCTCGGCCTCGGCGAGAAAATCGAGCGGCGCGGCCGACGACGGCCAGAGCGCATCGCGGCGGCTCCAGAGCGCGTAGCCCAGCGCCACCGAGAAGAGCACCACGATGAGCACCGCCCAGATCTGCGTCCAGCGCTCGCCCCCTCGCACCGCCAGGAACACCGCGCCCGAGATCGACACCAGCGCGAAGACCACCTCGGCGATGGTCGCCAGCCACGCGCCCCGCCTGAAGCCGCGCACCCTCCCCGCGAGGCCATCGGCGCGCCAGGCAGCTTGCAGCTCGTTCCAGTCGTTCATGGAGCCTCCATGATCTCTCGCAGCGCGGCTCGCGCGCGAGAGAGCCGCACGGCGGCGTTGTTCTCGGTGATGCCCAGGATCTCGCCCACCTCGCGCAGCGATAAATCTTCCAAGGCGAGCA
>DATBAA010000078.1:0-9532 GCA_036271755.1 Myxococcales bacterium
GCGAATGACGATCTCGAAGTTCTTCACCTCGAGATCCTGATCGAACGACAGATGCTCGTCGATATAGGCGCGGGTCTCGTCGGCCTCGGCCGTGAAGCCCATCAAAATCAAGGAGTCGAGCGCGTCGACCTGCGTGATCAGCAGGCTGGACGCGCCCCAGTCGTGCGGCACCCGAGTCAACGGCTTCAGCTCGTCATGCCCCCACGCGAGCCGGTGATACGCCTGCCACGAGTGCGCAAACGCCTCGCGCGCGCCCGAAGCGAGATCGGCCGATGCCTCGGGCTTGGGATGAACTGCGCAGGCGGCCGCGAGCAACAGAAGTAGGTAGCGCACGGCCCCCATTCTCGGCCTTTACTCGGGCAAGGTCACGCCCGAGCCGCCCAGCTCCTTGGGAAAGTCCTTCATCTTCGGCAGGCCGTCCTTCATGGGCAGCACGCTGTCGGCATAGTTGACGTGCACGCCCGCCTTGAAAGGCAGATCGGGAATGGTCGCCGCGTAGACGTCGACGAGCCCGAACGTCGGGTGCACCGTCAGCATGTGGCCGCCGCAGAGCTTGCACCACTTGCGAAAGCTGGTCTCGCTCTTGTGGTACTCGCCCAATTGGTTCTCGCCCTTGACCACCACCACCTGGTCCGGCTTCCAGAGCGTGAAGGCGTTGACCGGCCCGGCCGACCAGTGCCGGCACGAGCGGCAGTGGCAGTAGCCCATGCCCGCCGGCTCGCCCGTGACCTTGATCTCGACCGCGCCGCAGAAACAGCTGCCCTGATAAGTCGCCATTGTGATCACCTCGAAGCGTTGACCCTGCCCGCTTGGGGTTGTCTCAAGGTTTGGGCGTGCGCCGCAAGACTGTCCCGTTGTCTCCGACGGCAAAGATCTCCTGAGGAAGCGGTCCAGAGCGCGTTGAGGCCGCGGGCGGCAAGGGCTCCCTCGCCTGAAAGACTGCTGACACAACGCTGTCAGGAGGGGGGGTCCAAGGTGCCTTCAACGCTGGCGCGAATCACCGCGCGGCGACGACCAGGGAGCACCGCATGCCGTCTTCCTTCTGCTACTCCGAGCTGCACACCCGCGACCTCGCCCGCGCCAAGGTCTTCTATGCCGAGCTCTTCGGCTGGAAGTTCAAGGACCTGCCCATCCCGGGCATGCAGTACTCCATGCTCGACACCGGCGACGGCGAGCCGAACGGCGCCATGGCCGACCAGGACGCGCCGCCCTTCTGGCTCTCCTACGTGAGCGTCGACGACGTCATCCAGGCCACCGAGCGCGCCGTGAAGCTGGGCGCCAAGGTGCTGACCACCAAGACCGAGGTGAAGGACGCGGGCTGGTTCGCGGTGCTGGACGACCCCACCGGAGCGCGCCTCGCGCTTTGGGAGCCGGTGAAGAAGTAGGATTGGTTCCCATGCGGCGCGCCGACCGGCTCTTTCAACTGGTGCAGATCCTCCGGCAGAGCCGGTTGGTCACCGCGCAGCGCATCGCGGGGCAGCTGGAGGTGTCGGAGCGCACCGTCTATCGCGACATCCGCGATCTGACTTTGTCCGGCGTGCCCATCCGCGGCGAGGCCGGCGTCGGCTACGCGCTGGCGCACGGGTTCGACATGCCGCCCTTGATGTTCACCGAGGAGGAGATCGAGGCGCTGGTCTTCGGCGTGCGCGTCGTCCAGGGCTATGCCGACCCGGCGCTGGCGCGTGCCGCGGACTCGGTGCTGGCCAAGGTGCAGATGGTGCTGCCGGACAAGGTGCGCCACCAAATCCTGACGAGATCTCTGCTGGTGCCGGCGATGCATCCTGGCAAGGCCGCGCCGCACCTGGGCACGCTGCGCGAGGCCCTTCGTACGAAGCGGCGGCTGAGCTTCGGCTATTCGGACGCGGCGGGGCAGGAGACGCAGCGGACGGTGCGGCCGCTGGCCGTGGCCTTCTGGGGCAAGGTGTGGTCGCTCGCGTCGTGGTGCGAGAAGCGCAAAGCCTTTCGCGGCTTTCGCCTGGACCGCATGCGCGACGTCGAATTGGCCGCGGTCTTCGTCGAGGAGGAGGACAAGTCGCTGGACGCCTTCATCCAGCACGTCACCGCCGAAGTCGCCGCCCGCCGCGCGCCCGCGACGTAGAAGAAAACCTTCACCGCGAAGCGCGCAAAGCGCACAAAGGAAAAGCTAAATACCTTTTGGTTTTCTTTGCGTACTTAGCGCGCTTTGCGGTGAATGGTTTTAGCTTTTTTCGAGGGGTTTGCTTTCGCTGAAGGTCAGCGTCAGCTCGCGGGGGTCGGTGCTGGGGTCTTCGCTGACCTTGAAGCGGAGCTGGCCGATGGTGCGGCCGTCCTGGCTTTCGATCTCCACCCGCCAATCGCCCTTCATCGGCTCGGTCAGATAGGCGTCGGTGCCGAAGCCGACGTTGCTGCTGGCCGAGACCGAGAGCGGGAGCCGGTGCGCCAGGCGCCAGCCGAGCTCGTCGTCATGATGGTACCAGACGATGTTGATGGCGTCCTTGAAGTGGCGGGGCGCGAAGATGCGCACGAAGCAGAAGAGCTTGTCGCCGGGGCGCTCCAAGAAGTTCTCGTCGGCGTGCTGCCAGAACTTCCACTTGCCCTGCTGCTGCGACAGCTCCCAGCCGCCCGCCACGCGCTTCACGTCGTGGTAGATGCCGATCTGCTTGATGGCCAGCGGCACCGGCGGCGCCAGGCGAAGCGAATACAAGAGCAGGAAGAGCGCCTGCACGCCGAACGCGGGAATGGCCGCGTGCCGCGCCACGTGCAAGTAGCTCTCGCTCCAGCGAAGCAGATAGCGGATTTGCAGGAGCAGCAGCGCGCTGGCGACGCCGACCGAGAGATAGAACATCCACGGCCGCAAATGGCCCAGCAGTACGGGAAACAAATAAGCGAAATAAGAGGTCAGGCAGATGCTGTAGAGCGCATACACCACCACCGGCCCCAGCTTGTGAAAGCGCGGCATCTCGTTGACGGCCAACAGCGCGGCGATGAACACCACGAAGCAGATCGCGGTCACGCCGGAGGCGCTCTGGAAGTAGAAGATGCTGTACGCGTTGAGCAGCGTGCCGAGCATGAAGTGCAGCAGGTGGTCCGCGTAGTGCCACACCTTGCGCAGGCGCACGGGCGGCTCCAGCTTCTTCAGCACGAGCCGCTGCTGGTACGCGATGAGCGCGCCGCAGATGATCAGATAGCCGCCCTGCTGCACCAGCATCAGCGGCTCGTCGATGCGGCTGAGCATCACCGCGTCGAAGAGAAAGCCGCCGAGAAAGAAGCAGGTGGAGACGATGCGCTCGTTGCGGCTCTTGAACGCCTGCAGCCTGGCTACGAGAGTGTCGGGAGGTGGTGCGTCCATGAACTTGCGCAGGACCGTAACGCAATCGGTGGCGCTGAGGTAGGCTGCGGCAAAAGGAGGCAGACATGCTCTTCAAGAAGCTATTCCGCCTGTTGGTGGTGAGCGGCACTCTCATGAGCGGCGCTTCCGGCTGCGCCGCGAGCGCGGCAGACAAGAAGCCCGCGCCCGATGCGGGCACGCAAGCGCCCGACGCGGGCAAGGCCGATCCGGGCGCCGGCGCATCGGGCTGGTGATTCCGCCGCTCGCGGCCCAAGCGTGGGAGTTTCGCGCTCGCGTGGAGCGGGACGCGGCGGTGCGGTTCGCGCGCCTGGCGGAGGAGATCGCTGCGTTCGACGCGGGCTCGCCCGTGCCGGCCTTGATGCGCAAGGCGGCCGAGGACGAGCGCCGCCACGAGCTCCTCTGCGCGGAATTGGCCGGCACCTCTACCAGCGCGGCAGGTGAAACTCGCCTGGCGCCGCGCAGCTTCGGGCCTCGGGCGGCCGCGCTCTACGACACGGTCGCGGCCTGCTGCATCGCCGAGACCGAGAGCGTCGCCACCGTCACTTCGCTCCTCGCCGAAGACGTCGGCCCGCGCGTTCGCGAGGTGCTCCACGAGATCGCCCGCGATGAGGTGGTCCACGCCCAGATGGGCTGGGCGCACCTCGCCCGCGAAGCCGCGGCCATCGACGTGACCTTCTTGTCGGCCTTCATCCCGGCAATGCTGGCGGGCACCGCCGGAGATCTCTTCACGGCGGCCGGGCCCGAAGAGGATCTGCGCCGCTTCGGCGTCCTGCCCGCTTCGCGCAGGCGCGAGATCTTCGTCCAGACGCTCCGCGAAGTGGTCTTCCCCGGCCTCGAACAGTGCGGCCTGTCCGCCCGCCCGGCGTGCGAGTGGCTCGAGGCGAGTCTAACTTCGAGAACGGCTGCCGGGTCTACCGGCTGAAACCTCGCTGTTCCGACAAGGAGTGCTCGTGAAAAAGGTCATGCTGATCGTGGGCGTCATCCTCGCCTGCGCCGCCTGTTTCGGCGCCGGCCGCGAAATCCGCCACCCGCGCGGCTGCGAAGAGCGGCTCGAGAATCCAGGCAAGCGAGCCGCTTGCTTCGCTTGCCTGTCGCGTCCGGTCCCGCACGTCTATCTGCCCGACCGCCCCGAAGGCGAGCGCTGCGTCCGTTAGTCATTTTGAAGCAATCATCATTTCCGCGAGCTACTTTTCTGGCTCATAGGGCCGCGCCTTCAGCCCGCGCCGGAAATCCGTGTAACTTTTCAATCAACGAACTAGAGGAATTCACGGTTCTTCGAGTAGTTTTATCCCCGGGGGTTTCACCGC
Source organism: Myxococcales bacterium (assembly GCA_036271755.1). GTDB lineage: Bacteria > Myxococcota > Myxococcia > Myxococcales > 40CM-4-68-19 > 40CM-4-68-19. The sequence continues at coordinate 4,636 of DATBAA010000078.1, forward strand.
AGCTGCAGGAGAAGTTCGGGGAATGGAATGAGCAAACATCTGGCCGGTCTCGCCGCGCTCGCGATCTGCTTCGCGTGCCAGGGAGACGTCTCCAACAACGGCAACAGCAATCCAGAGAAGTGCTGGCCCAGTCCGGACAAGCCGGGAGTACAGGTGTGCGAGCGCACCGCGCCGGTGCAGATCTTCGAGCCGCCGGCAGGACGGCCGGTGATCAACCCGCGCGTCCTGCAGCGCTTCGAACCGCTGCGCCCCGCCTTCTACAAAGGCAAGGTCACGCCCGCGGACGCGCTCGTCAACCTGGGGCGCATGCTCTACTACGACGAACGGCTCTCCAAGAACGGCACCATGTCTTGCAACACCTGCCATCCGCTGGACAAGTACGGCACCACCAGCGACGTCACGCCGCTCGGAGTCAACGGCAAGCGCGTGGCCCGCAACGCGCCCAGCGTCTACAACGCCGCCGGCCAATTCGCGCAGTTCTGGGACGGCCGCAGCCGGAACGTCGAGGAGCAGGCGATGATGCCGCTCTTGAATCCGCTGGAGATGGCCGCCACGCCCGTCAGCGTGCTGGCCACGCTCAACTCGGTCGACGGCTATCAGCCGCTCTTCAAGGCGGCGTTTCCGCGCGACGCAAAGCCCATCTCGCTGAAGAACATCGGCACCGCCATCGGCGCGTTCGAGCGCGGCCTCACCACGCCGGCGCGCTGGGATCGCTTCCTGCGCGGCAACGACACCTCGCTCTCCGACAAAGAGAAAGAGGGCCTGCGGCTCTTCACCAGCGTCGGCTGCCAGGTGTGCCACACGGGCGAATTGGTGGGCGGCACCATGTACGAAAAGCTCGGCGCCGCCGTCGCCTGGCAGGACAGCACGGATCACGGCCGCGGCGACATCACCCACGACCCCGCCGACGACATGATGTTCAAGGTGCCGAGCTTGCGAAACGTCGTGCACACCGCGCCGTATTTCCACGACGGCTCGGCCAAGACGCTGGACGAAGCGGTGAAGCAGATGGCCATCTACCAAACCGGCCAGCCGCTGACCGACGCGGAGATCAGCCTCGTGGTCGCGTGGCTGGGCTCGCTCAGCGGCGAGATCGACGCGAAGTACATCCAGCCGCCCATCCTGCCGGGAAAGCACGTCGCGCAGGCGCCGCCGCACGACACTAGCGTCGGCACGCCTTAGGGCAGCGTCAGCTTTCCCTTGGGGCCGCTCAGGACCGCGTGCAGCGACGGCGCGGCCTTGGCGACCGTCACGTCCAGCTGCAGCTTCTCGGTGAGCGCCTTCAGATCATCCTGCGCCGAGATCTCGAATCTCGTCACGCTGCAGCCCGTGGGAGCATCGGTCGACGGGTGCGGCGACTCCTTGCTCCACTCGATGAAGAAGGGCAACAGGCCGTCCTTGTCGTCCACGAGCGAGAGCGCCTTCCAGCGCAGCGTCTGCCCCGACGGCCGCTGGCGCTGCCCGGCCAGCACGGGACGGAAGGCAATCTTGGCGGCGGTCAGCTTCTGCTGCACCGCCTCGATGTCGTCGACGTGCGCAGCCCAGCCGATGAGCTTGGGCGCGGCGATGAGGTGCAGCCCGCGCTGGTCGTTGCTCAGCGGCTGCTGCGGATCGGGCGCGATGACTTCCAAGTACTTGCGCTCGCCCAGCTTGAGCAAGGCATTGCGCGAGCCGCGCCCCGGGTGCACTCCGCCCGGCGCGGCGCGCACGCCCAGGTGCTGTTCGACGAAGGCAATGCCTTTGTCCAGGTCATTGCAACCCAGCAGCATGTGATCGAGCGGGCCGGGAACGGCTGCCGCTTTGGCCAGGCGCGACCAGAGCGTAAGAGCACCTGCCGCGGTGAGGATCGATCGACGGGTCAGCATCGGCCGATGCTAGCAAAGTTCGCGCAGGCTGCACATGGCCAGAAACCAAGCCATTGATTCAGGACGAGCCGTCGTCCGCCATGGTGGGTAGCCCGGCGATGTTCTTGCGCGCCACCTTCCACGCTTGCTGCAATAGCCAGGAGACCGGACGATCGGTGCGCGCGGCTTCGGCCTTGAGCTCCTCGAGCAGCTCGTCGGGAAGATAGATTCCTGGTTTACGCTTCTCGGACATACCCGCCCCAATAAAGTATTGGAACCTATGATGCGCATTTCACGGCCCCGGTCATTTTTTCGGACGGCGATGGCTATTTGCGGAGCGAGTGCGTATAGGTACGACGATGGGCGCAGCTCCCGTGGCGCCGGCCGCCTTCTCTCTCGAGCACGCCGGCAGCGAGCTTCGCCTTCGCGGCACCCTGCTCTTCGCCGACGCGGCGCCGCTCTGGGCGGGGCTCAGGCAACTGGAAGCCACCGTCCCCAAAGGAGAAACCCTCAATCTGGAGATGTCCGGGGTGGAGCGCATCGACGGCGGCGCCATGGCCCTTCTGGCCTGCCTGCGCGCGGATCTGCAGCGGCGCGGGGTGAAGTCCGAGTTCGTCGCGGCGGACGCGCAGGTGCACAAGCTGGTGCAGCTCTACGGCGGCGACCTGGTGGTGGCCAAGGTGAAGCGGCGCCGCCACATCGGCTTCCTCGATCAGCTGGGGCAGGCCACCATCCACGTGCTGCGCGAAGTGCAGCTGGTGCTGGCCTTCTTCGGGCAGATGGTCGTCTCGGTCGCGGGCCTCATCTTCAAGCCGCAGATCGGCAACTGGCGCGAGCTGCCCTCCACCATGGAGCGCGCCGGCGCCGACGCGGTGCCCATCGTCTTTTTGGTCAACTTCCTCATCGGCCTCGCCATGGCCTTCCAGGCGGCCGCGCAGCTGAAGCGCTTCGGCGCCAATCTGCTGGTGGCCGATCTGATCGGCATCTCCGTCTGCCGCGAGCTGGGGCCGCTCATGACCGCCATCGTCATCTGCGGCCGCTCGGGCGCGGCCTTTGCCGCGCAGCTGGGCTTCATGCAGGTGAACGAAGAGATCGACGCGCTGCGGACCATCTCCATCAGCCCCATGCGCTTCCTCGTTCTTCCGCGCTTGGTGGCTTTGGTGGTGGTGATGCCGCTGCTCACGCTCCTGGCCGACCTGGCGGGCATCATCGGCGGCCTCGCCGTCGGCATCAGCAACCTCGAGCTCACCACGCGCGGCTTCCTCAACGAGCTGGCGCGGGTGGTGACCCGCTGGGACGTGGCCACCGGCATCCTCAAGAGCATCGTCTTCGCCGTGGCCATCGCGCTCATCTCCTGCCAGCAGGGCCTCGCCACCAGCGGCGGCGCCGAAGGGGTTGGCCGCCGCACCACTTCCACCATCGTCGCCACGCTCTTCACGCTCATCCTGGCCGACGCGACCCTGACCGTCTTCTTCCGGCTGGCGGGCGTATGAGCGACCCCATCGCGGTGCAGGCCATCGACGTCACCATCGGCTGGGGCGACACCATCCTGCAGGAGCACGCCACCTTCGACGTACCCCGCGGCTCCATCTTCGCCATCCTGGGCGGCAGCGGCTGCGGCAAGTCCACGCTGCTCCGCCACTTGATCGGCCTCGAGGAGCCCATCGCGGGCACCATCAACGTCGACGGTTGCACACCCGTGCAAGGACCTTCGCAGCCGCCGCGCTTCGGGGTGATGTTCCAGTCGGGCGCGCTCTTGGGCTCGCTCAGCGTCGCGGAGAACGTCGCCCTGCCCCTGCAGCAGTGGACGCGCCTGCCGCCGGACGCCGTGGGCGGTCTCGTGGCGGCCAAGCTGCGCCTGGTGGGCCTCTCCGGCGCCGCCGAGCAGATGCCGGCGGAGCTCTCGGGCGGCATGCGCAAGCGGGTGGCGATCGCGCGCGCCATGGCGCTGGAGCCCGAGCTGATCTTCCTGGACGAGCCGTCCGCGGGCCTCGATCCGGTCTCCTCCGCCGGGCTCGACGAGCTGATCCTCGACTTGAATCTCCAGCTGGGGCTCACCTTCGTCATCGTCACGCACGAGCTGGAGAGCATCTTCAAGGTGGCGCAGAGCTGCATCATGCTCGACCGCGCCACCCGCAGCATCATCGCCCGGGGCGATCCGCGCGTCCTGCGCGACACCAGCAAAGACCCGCGCGTATTGGGCTTCTTCAACCGCATTCCCGGAGTAGCGACGGCATGAGCGCACCGACCAATCGTTGGAAGCTGGGAGCGTTCGTGCTGGGCACCGTCCTGCTTGGCCTCGCGGGGATCATCGCTCTGACCGCGCAGACGCTGCAGGTGGTGAGCGTCGACTACACCTCTTATTTCGACGAGTCGGTGAACGGCCTCGAGGTCGGCTCGCCGGTGAGCTTTCGCGGGGTGAAGATAGGCAACGTCTCGGTCATCGACGTGGCGCCAGACCGCCGCCACGTCGAGATCAAGTACCAGCTCGGCGTCCTGGTGCTGAAGCGCTTGGGGCTCTCGCCGAGCAACCTGGGTAAAGAGACCAAGATCACCGTGCCGCCGGAGCTGCGGGTGCAGATCGCGTCGACCGGGCTCACCGGCACCAAGTTCCTGCAGCTCGACTTCTTCGGAGGCGGCCCGCCGCCGGCGCTGCCCTTCCCGGTTCCCGAGAACTACATTCCCGCCGCGCAGTCGACGATGAAGAACCTGGAAGATTCGATCGTGCGCGCGGTCGATCAAATCCCCGAGATCACGCAGCAGCTGGCCGGCATCACCACGCGCATCGCCGCCATCCTGGACGACATCGGCCAGCGCGGACTGCCGGCCAAAGCCAGCGTGACGCTCGACCGCGCCAACCGGCTGATGGCCGGCCTGCAGGACACGGTCGAACAGCTCCACGCCGCCCAGCTCTCGCACGAGGCCACCGCGACCATGGCCGGCGTCAACGCGACCTTGAAGAAGCTCAACACCACGCTCGATACCTTGAACGGAAGCGACGGGCTCTTCGCCAGCGTGCAGCACACCTCCGATTCGCTGGGCGAAATGGCCGG
>DATBAA010000079.1:0-5108 GCA_036271755.1 Myxococcales bacterium
GGCTCGATGCGGCAGGTCTGCAGCAGCTTGCGCAGCACGTCGGGGAAGTCCGGCTGCAAGAGCTGACGGCCGGACAAGTTCACCGACAGCTGCACCGCCTCGGGCAGGGCAGACAGAGCGCGGCAGGCCTCGTCCAACACCCAGCGGCCCAGCGGCACCACCATGCCCGTCTCTTCGGCCAGCGGTATGAACTCCGACGGCGGCACGATGCCGCGCTCGCGATGCTCCCAGCGCACCAGCGCCTCGACGCCCAAAGTGCGGCCGGTGGCGAGGTCGACGATGGGCTGGTAGTGCACGCGCAGCTCGCCTCGCTCCAGCGCGCGGCGCAGCTCGTTCTCCAGGCGCAGCGCCGCCATGGCGCGCTCGTGCATCGACGAATCGAAGATGGCGTGCCGCGAGCCGCGGACCTTGGCGCGGTACATGGCGGTGTCGGCGTCGCGCAGCAGGTGCTCCACGCGCTCGGTCGACGGTCCGCCCAACGCGATTCCAATCGACGCGCCTGCGAACACCTCGTGGCCCTCGACCAGGAAGGGCGGCGCCAGCGCGCGGTGGACGCGCTCGGCCACGGCGACTGCTTCTTCTTCGGTGGACGTGCCCTCGACCAGGAGCGTGAACTCGTCGCCGCCCAGGCGCGCCACGGTGTCGCCGGCCCGGCGGCAGCTCTCCAAGCGCCGCGCGATCTGAATCAAGAGATCGTCTCCGGCGCGATGGCCCAGAGAGTCGTTCACCAGCTTGAAGCGATCGAGATCGAGGAACATCACCGCGAAGCGCGCTGCCTCGCGGCCGGTGGCGCGCGCGAACGCGACCTCGAGGCGATCCTTGAAGAGCGCGCGATTGGGCAGGCCCGTCAACGGATCATAGAACGCCGCTTGCAGCAGCCGCGCCTGCACCTTGCGCCGCTGGGTGACGTCGGTAGCGGCCACCAGCAAGGCCCGGCGCTGCTCGAAGACCACCTCGTGGACCGAGAGCTCGAGGTCGTGGGCTTCGCCGGAGGCAGTGCGGTGGCGCTCGACGGAAGGCGTGCCGGCGCGCTGCTCGGCCGCCGCGCCCGGGTCGAGCCGCAAGTCGGACGAGCGCAAGCTCATGAACTTCTCGCGCGTCCAGCCGTAGTGGCGCACCGCCGCGTCGTTGACCGCCAGGAAGGTGCCGCTGTCCGCGTCCTCGACCCACATCGGCTGCGGGTTGTTCTCGAAGAGCACTCGATAGCGCTCCTCGCTGGCCCGCAGCGCGTCGATGACCCGCACGCGCTGGGTCACCTCGCGCGAGAGCAAAAGCGTGGCGGGCGCGCCGTTGAACTGCACCGAGCTGGCGCTCACCTCCAGGACCACGTCGCTGCCGCGCGGAGAGGTCTCGAAGCGGCTGCCGCGGGCAATGGCCTTCTCCGCCAGCGCGGCGTCCGACCAGAGCGCGTGCACCTGCGCGCCCAAGAGCTTCGCGCGCTGCACGCGATAGAGGTCGGCGGCGCGCGGGTTGGCGTCCAGCACGGTGCCGGTGCGCGGGTCGACGAGGATGAGCGCCTCGCCGACGCTCTCGAACACCTCGCGGTAGCCGCGCTCCACCTTCCGCAGCGACTCTTCGGCAGGCTTGCGCTCGATGATGCCTCCCAATTCAGCGCAAGCCGTGGCGATGCCCGCGAGAGTCTCATCATCGGGCGTCTCTTTGGCAGAAGCGAAGAATTCCACGGCCGCCAGAGTCCTCTGATGCGCGACCGCTGGGAAGACGAAGATCGGCCCGACGTCATCTTCTGAATCAGGGCGCCATTGTGGTTCGCCGTCGCGCAACACCTGTCCAGTGAGTCCCAGACCTCGCGCCCGGCGGCGCCGCTCGGCCACGCGCCGCAAGGTGGCGATGCGCTCCGGCCGGTCCAGATGCCAGACGATGCCCGAGCCCGCCTCGCGCGACAGCTCGATGCGGCCCGCCTCCCAGCCGGTGGCGGTGCAGATGCGCTGCAGCGCGGCGCGCAACGCGTCCTCCAGGCTGGGAGCGCGAAGCGCGGCCTCGCGGACCGAACGCAAGATTTGCGGCTCGCGGCCTCTGACCTGCTGCACGGGCGAAAGGGTAGGCATCAGATCCGGGTGGCTGGAAAGGGGCGACATGTAGACAACTGTCATGCAGGGGCTAGCCCCAATGCCGATCAGCTAAGCTCCGGGGAGGCATGTCAGACCCCCGGATCATAGTGCCGTCCATGGAGGAGATGCCCATGGGTCGAGCCCGCGAGGAGATCGTCGAGACGGCGTCGGACAGCGACGCGCCCGTCGAGGTGATCAACTTCATGAAGAGCTTGCCCAAGGAGCGCTACGAATCGCAGGAAGAGGCGCTGCGCGACTTCGCCGAGGCGGAGCGCCGCTTCGCGGGCGGAACCGCTAGCGAGGCTGGCCGGCGGGAGAACCTGGGCAAACGTCCGTGAAGATCATTCGTCAGGCGTCTCGTGCTCGAGCAGTCCTTCGGGCTGTGATCGCTCGGTCCCGAAGGGCGCGCCGGCGGGCGTTGAAAGTGAAAAGCGCGTCGCGACGTCGGCGACGGTGAAGAAGAGCAAGAGCGCCACGAAGACGAGCGCGGTGATGAAGACGAGGCGGGTGGCGCCGCTCGAATCCTTCAAGTGCATGAAGATCACGGCTACCAATGACGATTTGAAGACCGCGATGGCCATGGCGACGAGCAGCGCATAGCGGCCCAGATCGTGGTGCGTGCCCGTGTACCAGGTGAGCCCGGTGCAAGCGAGCAGCACCAGCCACACCACGACATAAGGAGCGGCCGAATGAGACTCTGCGTGTTCTTGAGCCATGGGGCGCCTCCTTAGATGAGATACAAGAGCGGATAGAGGAAGATCCACACCAGGTCGACGAGGTGCCAGTAGAGGCCGCCCAACTCGACGCCGGTGTAATAGCTGGAAGAGTATCTTCCCTGCAGCGTGCGCCAGAGGATGTAGCTGAGCACGGTCATGCCGGCCACGACGTGAAAGCCGTGCAGGCCGGTCATCAAGAAATAGAGCGTGTAGAACATGGCCGCGCCGGGGGCTTTCACCTCTTCCGACGAGTAGTACTTGCCGGGCAGCGCGTGCTCTTTGAAGTGCTCGATGTACTCGATGGACTTGATGCCCAGGAAGGCGAGCGCGAAGAGCAGGGTGATGCACAAGCAGATCGCCGAGGCCTTGGCCTTGTTGGTCCGCGCGAAGTGGATGGCCAGCGCCACGGTGAAGCTGGAGGTGATCAGCACCACCGTGTTGAGCGTGCCGAGCGGGATGTTGAGGTGGCGGCTGCACTCTTGGAACGCTTGCGGGAACTGGAAGCGATAGACCGCGTAGCCGCAGAAGAGGCCGGCGAAGAGCAGCACTTCGGTGGCGAGGAACAGCCACATGCCCAGCCGCATCGCCTCCAACTGGCGCGCGCCGGAGCTGAAGTGGTGCCCGATCAGCTCTGGCGGTACGCCTTCGAAGCCCGGCGTCACCGCATCATTACTTGACACGGATGCCCCCCGGCGGCTCGTGCGTACGGTAGTCGTGCGGCATCTGGGTGATGATGGGGATCTCTTCGAAGTTGTGCGTGCTGGGCGGCGAGTCGGTCATCCACTCGAAGCCTTTCGAGCCCCACGGGTTGGACTCGCAGGGTTTGCCCCAGCCGAGCGCGATCACGAGATAGACGAGGATGATCACGAAACCAAACGCCAGCAAGGTGGCGCCGGCAGTGGAGGCCACGTTCAATGCCTGGAAGTGCTCGGGGTATTGATAGTAACGCCGCGGCATGCCCAGGTTGCCGGCGAGGAACTGCGGCACGAAGGTCGCGTTGAAGCCGAGGATGATCAAGGCCGCGGCCACCAATCCAAAGCCCTCGTGATAGGTGCGGCCGAACATCTTGGGGAACCAGTAGTGAAGCCCGGCCAGGAACGCCATCACCGCCGCGCCCACCATGATGAAGTGGAAGTGAGCGACGACGAAGTAGGTGTCGTGCCAATGGATGTCGAGGCTGGTGGTGGCGAGCGCGATGCCGGTCATGCCGCCGAAGACGATGAAGTAGAGGAAGCCGCAGACGTAGGCCATGGGCGTCTTGAAGGCGATGGCGCCGCGATACATGGTGCCCACCCAGTTGAACACCTTGATGGCGGTGAAGACGCCCACGAACATGGAGAGGATGCCGAAGGCGCCGGCGTCGAAGGTGCTCTGCCCGGCCACGAACATATGGTGGCCCCAGGTGAAGAAGCCCACGAAGGCGATGCCCAAGGAGCTCATCGCGATTGCCTTATAACCAAATGAATTCTTGCGTGAGTAGGCGCAGACCGTCTCGGAGATGACGCCCATCGCAGGCAGGATCATGATGTAGACGGCCGGGTGCGAATAGAACCAGAACATATGCTGGAACAAGACCGGGTCTCCTCCACGTGCCGGGTCGAACATGCCAAACCCGGCAATGCGCTCCACCGCCACGATGAGCACGGTGATACCCAGGACCGGCGTCGCCAGCACCTGGATGATGGAGGTTGCGTAGATGCTCCAGACGAAGAGCGGCAGGCGCATCCAGTTGAGGCCCGGCGCGCGCATGGTGTGAGTGGTGACGATGAAGTTCAGGCCGGTGAGGATTGAGCTGAAGCCGATGATGAAGACGCCGATGAGGATGGGCAGCACCTGCGTGGGCGTCGTGCTGGAGTAGGGCGTGTAGAAAGTCCAGCCGGTGTCGGCGCCGCCGTGCACCATGCCCCAGATGGTGATCACCGCGCCTGCGATGAAGATATAGAAGGAGAAGAGGTTGAGGCGCGGAAAGGCTACGTCGCGCGCGCCCACCATCAGCGGAATGAGGAAGTTGCCGAACGCGGACGGAATCGACGGGATGAGGAAGAGGAAGATCATCACGATGCCGTGCAGCGTGAACATGCGGTTGTAGGCCAGGGCGTCGACGAGGAACGGCCCGGGCTGCAATAGCTTCATGCGCAGCATCAGCGCGAAGAAGCCGCCCACCGCGAAGAAGAAGAGCACCGCGGCCAGGAACATGACGCCGATGCGCTTGTGGTCGCGCGTGTTCAGCCACGACATCACGGTGGTGCCGTCCGTCAGGTAGCTCGGAGCGGCGGGCGCGGCCGCTCCGGCGAGCCGGGGACTATCGGCCTCGGACAGGCGC
>DATBAA010000080.1:0-8220 GCA_036271755.1 Myxococcales bacterium
GGGGTCACTTCGCCCGCCAGCTCGACGTCCAGACCCAGCCGCTCCGGCAGCTCTTCCAGATCGCGCAGATCCCGAAGCGCCGCGGCGAGCCCGCCTTGCCGCAGCGGCTTGCCGCGCTCGCGGACTGCTTCGATCGCCTCATCTTCATCGCCCAGCGGCGCGATCAACGCTCCGGCGGCGATGCCGGGCGAGAGCACCTCCAGCGCCAGCTCCCCGCCGCGCGCCGTCTCGCTGCGCAGCGCGAGCGTGAGCGCCGCTCCCAGGTCCGCGCCGGCAAAGGGAAAGAGCGTGCGGTGCAGCTCGGGGTCCTTGCGCACGATCGACAGCCGTCCGGCCAGCTCGTCGTTGCCGGTGGCGAGCAGCGGGCGCGGGTCGAAGCGGGCTCCCTCGAAGCGCGCCGGCAGATCGGGAACCCGCACCAGGCCTCGCGCGGCGCCTGAAGCATCGGCGTCGGCCAAGAGGCCGCGCAGAGGTCCCGGGCAGTCGAGCTGCACGTCCACCCGCGTCTGCGAATGAACTGCCAGCAGGAGCGCGCCGCACATGGCCTGGCCCAGCGCCGCGGCGCTGCCCGAAGCCAGCTTGTGCCGCGCCGCCGCCGACGCCAGCAGGCCCGGAGCGACGCAGGCGTAGAACAAGACACCCTCGCCTTCGCAGATGATCAGCCGATCGCGCACCGGACGAGAATAGCCGTCGAGGCGGCCGCAAACGACGCAATCGGCGTCCGCTTCCGCTACTGTCCGCCCGTGCGCCGCGCCGTCCTGCCCCTCGCCTGTGCGCTGCTCGTCATCGGGCCGTTCTGCTTCGCCGCCATCGGGGACACCGACGCGGGCTGGCACCTGGCGCTGGGCCGGCTGATCGCCCAGTCCGGGCTGCCCACCACCAATGCCCTGACCTGGAGCGCCAAAAACTCGCCCTGGTACGACACCTCCTGGCTCTGGGACGTGGTCACCTTCCAGCTGACGGAGCGGTTCGGGCTCGCCGGGCTGCAGGCGGCGACGCTCGCCGTGCTGGCGGCGGCTCTCTACGCGGTGGCCCTCGCCTGCCAACGCTTCCACCGGCACGGCGCCTTCCTGGTGGTGCCGCTCGCGCTGCTGCTCTTGCCCCGGCTCGCGGTCCGGCCGCACATCGCCACCTGGACGGGGCTCGCCTTCGTCCTCGCGCTCTGCGTCTACGGCGAGGGGCGGAGCGCGGCGTGGCGATTTGCCTGCGTGCCGGTCATCGCCTTCTTCGGCAACCTGCACTCCGGCGCGCCCTTCGCGGCGGGGCTGCTCGGGCTCTTCTGCGCCCAGGAGCTGTTGCGCACGCGCTCGCCGCTCGAGCTCTTGCCGGCCGCGCTGGGCGTGGCCGCCCTGCTGGCCAACCCGGGCGGGACGTTCAACCTGCGCTCGCTCTTCTGGCACCTGCACGTGCAGCAGGTGGTGGTCATCGGCGAATACCTGCCGCCCACCTTCCGCGGCGAGACGGCCTTCTTCCTGCTCTTGCCGCTGGTGATCTGGCTGGGCGTGCGGGCGCGCAAGGAGCACCCCGCGCTCCTGGCCGCGGCGCTGCTCTTCGGCGTGCTGGCGGTGCGCGCCAACCGCATGGTCTACGAGTTCTTCATCGTCGCCTCGCCGCTCTTCGCGCTGGCGCTGACGCCGCTGTCGAAGGCAAGCCGCCGGGTGCCCGCGCTCTGCCTGCTGCTGGCGACGGCCGGCGCTGCCGCCAGCAGCGGCTACGCCGGGCGCGTCGCCGGGCTTCGGATCGCGGCGGCCTTCGACCCCGTGACGCTGCCGGTGCGGACGGCGGCTTTCGCGCGCGAGCACGGCATCGGCGGGCGGCTCTTCAACGCTTACGACTGGGGCGGCTACGTCGAGTGGGCGCTGCCCGAGACGCCGGCGTTCGTCGACGGCCGGGTGCAGTGCTACCCAGACGACTTCTTCCCCCGCTTCTACCGCGCCGGCCACTCGGCCAAGGCCTTCGCCGAATTCCTCGCCAGCTGGGACGTGGAGTGGGCGCTGCCCTCGCGGACCAGCCCCTGGCTGAGCGGGCGCGGCCTCTTCGACCCCGCCTCGTGGGCGCTGGTCGATTGGGACGGCGTCAGCGAGCTGCGCCTGCGCCGCGACATTCCGCGCTACGCGCCGCTCATCCAGGCGTTCGAGTACAAGCGCTTCGGCCCCGGCTTGCCGCTGCTGCAGACCGTCGCCCGGCTTTCGCGCGAGGAGTTGACGCTCTTCGCCGCCGAAGCCCTCCGCTACGCGCGCGACCACGCCGGCGACGAAGGCGCCACGCGGGCCCGCTGCGCCGCGCTCGCCCGCCTGCGCGCGCCCGGCGCGGAAGCCGCCTGCGCGGGGCTCGACCAGCAGCTGGTCACCGCCGCGCTGGGCCTGCCGCCGCCCTGAAACTCAACCCTGCCGCCGCCCTGAGACTCAGCCCCCGGCCTCTCGCGCGGGCTGCTCGCCGAGCACGCTGCGGATGGTCTCGCGCAGCGTGTACTGCGGCCGGAAGCCCAGCTCGCGCACCGCCCGCGTGCCGTCGGCCGTGCAGAGGAACTGCAGGTGGTCCAGCTCGGCGCCGGGAAACCCGGCCAGCCGGTACTGGAAGAGCTTGTTGAGCAGCGGCCGGGCGATGAGGTGCGGCACCGGAATAGGCACCCGGCCCAGCTCGCGCATCACCGCCGAGAGCGGCAGCTCGCCGGGACCGACGACGTTGTAGACGCCACGCGCGCCGGGCTTGAGCGCGAGCTGCAGCGCGAGGCCGACGTCTTCTTCATGGATGAGCTGCACCATCGGGTCGAAGCCCGCCAGCATCCACGGCCGCGGAATGCGCAGGTAGTTGGAGGGCGCGTTCTTCACCGACGGCCCGACGATGTGCACCGGCCGGATGATGCAGGTCTCGATCTCCGGGTGCTTCCACATCGACTGCTGCGCCAGCATGTCCACTTCGACCAGATCGCGAATGTCCGCGAAGCGCTGCGAGCCCAGGAGCGGCGAATCCTCGGTGAGGAAATTGTCGTTGTCCGGCTGCGGTCCGTAGACGTTGGTGCTGGAGAGCACCACCACTTTCTTGAGGCCGTACTTCACCGCGTACTCGAGCACCGCCTTGGTGCCGAGCACGTTGTACTGGTGATGCTCCGCTTGCGGCAGGCGCGGGTCGTGGATGATGGCCATGTGCAGGAGCGCGTGGATCTCGCCCTTGCGGAACAGGTCCTCGACCTTGCGCTTGCGGATGTCCAGGTGGTGGACCTCCAGATCCTTGGGCGCGCCGGGAAAGGCCCGCCGGTCGAGGCCAATCACCTTCTCGCCCCGGTGGAGGATCTTGGCGATGACGCGGCCCAGGTTGCCGCTGATCCCCGTGATGAGCACCGCCATGGATCAGAAGATACTACGCCGCTGAGCGACGCCCGCGTCGAGCATGGACTGCAGGCGCGTCTTCACCTCGCGGACCTTGCGCTCGAGCTCCTGATCCTCGTCGTCGGCGCTGCCGGTGAAGGTCATGGGCGCGCCGAAGTGCAGGTGATATTTGACCGGCAGCGGCAACCCCAACGTCGGGCTGAGCGGCAGCGCGGGGATGCCGAGGAAGCGCGCGGCCGCCTTGAAGTCGAAGAGCGCGGGCGCCTGCTCCTCCGCGCCGACCACGGCCACCGGCAAGATGGGCGTCTTCGTCTCCAAGGCCAGCCGCATGAAGCCCGAGCCGAACTCCTGCAGTTGGTACTTCTTGTCATACGTCTTGTTGAGGCCGCGGACGCCCTCGGGGAAGACCAAAATGGTCTCCTCGGCGGCCAGCAATCTGCGGCAGTTCTCGGGAGTACCCACGACCTGGCCGATGCGGGCGAAGAAGGGCGCCACGTACGGCAAGGTCGGCGCCCACTTCTCCACCATGGCCCGGGCGATGCGGGGCGGCTCGGCCTCGAGCAGCATCGACATGCCGATCATCGCGCCGTCCATCGGCAGCTGCCCCGAGTGGTTGGCGATGAGCATCACCCGCCCGGCCGGAACCTGCTCGATGCCGTGCGTCTCCACCCGGAAGTAGTGCTTGTAGAGCCAGAGCACCGGCGCGACGGCGGCCTTGGCGAAGTCGAGCTCGAGGCCGAACGGATCGACGCCATACTCGTTCTGCGGCGCCACCAGCCGCGAGAGGCGTGCCTCCAGGTCCTGGCCGCCCAGGTCCATGGTCCACTTCTCCATCTTCGAGCGGACGAAGCCGAGGATTCCGCGCGGGCGGTCGCGATCGTAGCGCGCCAGGGCCTTGGACTCGATCGCGGGGAGCATGGGAGCGCTGTAACCAACGCGGGCCGCGCGGTCAATGCGGCAGAAGCCGCTGCGCCGCCGCCGAGAGCGTGACGCCTTCTCCGGGCAGCGATTTCAAGAGCGCGCGCAGCCGGTGCAGCTTCTCCTTGGCGGGCAGCGCGATGCCTGGCTGCCTGGCCGCGACGTCCGCCGGAACATCGGTGGCGTCCAGCGCGTCGATGCCGTGCAACTCGAGGTTGAAGTGCCCGCCCGCCGCGCCCGCCCGGGCCAGCCAGGGCAGCGCCAGCACCGAGGTGCCGATGACCGGCGCGCGCAGCACGGGCGTCGTCGAGATGGGCAGCTCGCGCACGCCCAGCCGGAAGTGCGCCCGCCGCCGCGCGAAGAGCTGCAGAGGCCCGCCGAGGATGCTGTGGCTCTTGCGGCCCGCGAGGCGGTGCACCCCCATCGCCACCGCCTTGGCCGCGTAGTAGGGCGGGCTGGGCAAGAGCGACGAATCGTACGAATAGCCGCGCTCGCTCAAGGCCTCGAGCAGGCTCTTCGAGAGCGTGTACCCGGGCGCGCGAAACCCGCGCGGCAGCGGCAGCCCAAGCCTGGTCAGCTCCTCTTCGCACTGCTGCAGGTCGGCGGCGACGCGCTCCTTCGGCCAGCGCGACATGCCGTAGTGGTGCGCGAAGGAGTGCGAGGCGATCTCGTGCCCCGCGGCGGCGGCCGCGCGCAGGCCTTCAGGGGCGATGGCCGCCTCTCGGCCGATGACGAAGAGCGTGGCCTTCACCGGCAGCGAATCGAACAGCTCGCAGAGCCGCTCCAGCGCCACGTGCGGGACGGCCCGCCGCGCGCGATCTTCCAGCGGCTCGGGCAGCCCGTGAATGGCCGCGTAACAGCCGATGCCGTCGAGATCGACGGAGACGCTCCAGAGCATCAAGGAGCCCGGCGCGACTCTTCCTGCAGGTAGAAGATGTCGTCCTTCACCGTCGAGACGTCGCCCGCGTCCGGCGCCAGCTCCAGGTAGCGGTTGAACTCGGCCATCGCTTCCTTGCGCTTGCCGTCGTCCTTGTACATGTAGCCCAGCTCGTGGTGCGCCGAGGCGTCCTTGGCGTCCACCTGGATGGCCCTCTGGAGCGCATCCTCGGCGCGGTTGCGGCAGCCCTTGCAGTCCTTGTCCTTGTAGGCCACGCCCAGCTTGGTCCAGATGCCGGTGAGCTTTCCGTCCTGCGCCAGCGCGCGCTGGAAGTCGCGGATGGCGCCGTCGGTGTCGCCCGACTGCTGCTCGGCGTCGCCGACCTCGCCCCAGAGCCGCGCCCGCTTGGGGTCGATGGCCGCCGCCTTCTTGAAGGCCGCCACCGCGTCGGCGAAGCGGTTCTCCACCATGAGGTTGAGCCCCAGGTGCTCCAGCGCGTCGGCATTCTTGGGGTCCTTCTCGATGGACTTCTGCAGCGACTCGATGGCGTCCTGCACCTGCTGTCCCAGCTCGTAGACGATGCCCTGCCAGTAGAGGAACTCCGGGTTGTTCGGCTCGAGCTCGATGGCCTTGGTCATGCTGTTGAGCGCCTCGGTCAGGTTCTTCTTTCCCGCGTAGGCGCGGGCGAGGAAGTAGTGGCCCTCGGTGTTGCGGGCGTCCATCAGGACGGACTGGCGCAGCTGATCCTGGGCCTCGTCGAGGTCGCCCTTCTCCACCAGGATGGCGCCCAGCCGCGAGCGGAAGCGCGAATCCTTGCCGTCGAGCTTCACCGCTTTGCGCAGCGCCTCGAGCGCCGGCCCCGGCTGGCCCATCTGCCGCAGCACCGAGCCGTACTCGTACTGGATGCCCGCGTCGCCATCGACCTGCGCGATGGCCGTCTCCAGCTCCTTCCTGGCCAGCGCATAGTCGCCGAGCGCTGCCAGCGACTTGCCCAGGCCGGCGTGCGCGATGGGGTCGTCGGGATCCTTCGTCAGCGCGTCGATGAAGAGCGCCTTGGCTCCGGTCTTGTCGCCGAGCGACAGCGCCAACTCGCCGATGGTCTCGTCCTCGATCGAGGTGCGGTTGGTCTGCGGCGTGGCCAGCGCGGCCGTCAGCTTCTCCTTCGCCTTGGCCTTGTCGTTCTTCGCCAGCAGGATCTGCCCCTGCGCGACCAGCGCCTCCGCCGAGTCGGCCTTCTTCCCCAGCGCCGCGTCGTACTTGCGATACGCCTCGTCGCCCTTGCCGATGGCTTCCGCGACGCGGCCCTGCAGGTAGATGTAGTGCGCGTTGTTGCCGTCCTTCGCGACGGCCAGGTTGATGTTCTTGTCCGCTTCCAGCAGTCGATTGGTGCCCAGCAGCGACTCCGCCGACCCGGCATAGGCGTCGCCGGTGGCGTTGCCGGCGGCGATGGCGGCCTCGAACTGCTTGGCGGCCTTGTCCCACTCGCGGCGGGCCAGGCGGAACTTGCCGTAGGCTTCGTGGACGCCGGGCGCGTTGGGGTCGAGCGCCAGCGCGCGCTCGTAGGCGGCCTCGGCCACCTTCGGGTCGTGCGCGGCGGCGGCGAGGTTGCCGCGCAGCATGTTGCCGCGCGCCTCTTCGGCCGCGTCCAGCGTCTTGCGCAGATCGCCGTCGAGCGCCTTGGCCAAGAGCTCCTGCGCGCCCTTGGCGTCCTTCTGCGCGGTGCGGACCGCCGCCAGCTCCACCATGGCGCGGGCGTTGTCGGGAGACTGCTTGAGCACGCGCTGGTACAGGTCCGCCGCTTCAACCGGCTGCGCGCGCAGCTGCGCGACAGCCCCGCGCAGCAAGAGCAGCTTGGCCGCGGTGGGCCGCGTCTTGAGGCCCGCGTCGAGCGTGGCCGCAGCGCGGGGAGCTTCGCCGCCGATCAGCTGGGCGTCGGCGTAGAGCCAGATCGATTCGAGGTCGGCGGCGGGCGCGTCGGCCAATCCGGCCAGCAGCGCGCGGGCCTTGGCGTGGTCGCCGCCGGCCAGCGCGAACGCGGCGCGGGCGCGGTTCTGCGACGGCCGCGTGCCCTTCATCTTCTCCACCACGCGCTTCGCCTGATCCCAATCTCCGCCGGACTGGCCGTACTCGAGCTTGAGCTCCGAGGCGGCGAGGACGAAGAACGCCTTCACCTCTTCGTCGTCCGGCAGCACGCCCAGGAGCTGCGCGCCGGCGCCCACCGCTTCGCGGGCTCCGACGAAGTCGCCCTGGCCCAGGCGCGCAAGGCCGTTCTCGATGACCTTGCCCTCGGCGGCCGTGGCCGCGCGCTTGCTGGGAAGGATGTTGTTCATCCAGAAGAGCCCGGAGGAGGTGCGTCGCGCACGGACGCCGAGCGCGACGAAGACGATCAGCACCAGGACTCCGGCCGCGATGCCAACGTTGCGCGGCTCCTTGAGCGCCTCGGCGCGCTGCTTGAGCATGGGCAGGAGCTGGCTGCCGCCGCCGGCAGCGCGAGCGGCTTTGCGCTCCGCCCGGGCTTCGCGGTCGCGCTCGACCTTCTCCTCGCGCTCCCGCTTCTTGCGCGCTTTTTCGGCCTTCTTCGGGTCCTCCTCTTCCTCGCTGGGCGGGGCCGCCTCGCGGGTCTCCTGCGGCTCGGTCTCCAGCGACTCTTCGGGCGCCGGCGCGCCCTTCTGCATCGTCGGCGGCGGCGGACGGCGGGCCGCCTTGGGCGCGGACCCCGTGTCCGCGGCGGGCTTGGGAGCCTCGTCGACGAAGTCGAGCAGATCCATGTCCGACGCGGAGGCCTTGGGCTTGGCGGCGGCGGGCGTCTCGGGGAAGTCGAAGCCCATGCCGTCGTCGGGCAGCAGCGCGGGCTTGGACGCGGCCGGCTTCGACTCCGCCGGCAGGTCGACGGCAAAGATGTCGTCGTCCGGGGCAGGCGGCGCGGACTTCGGCGGCTGCGCGGGCTTCGCCTGCATGGGCGCGCCAAGCTCGATGCTGGCGAAGGGATCGAGCGGATCTTCGGCCGGCTTCGGGACCGGCGCGGCGAAGGGGTCGGCCTCGACGGAAGGCAGCGGGCCGCTGCCAAAGCTATCGTCGATGCCCGGCAGCGGCACG